>JAABRJ010000552.1 GCA_011390985.1 Desulfobacteraceae bacterium | reverse complement strand
CCCCTTCGTCGGCAGCGCGCGCGCGCGCTGCATGGGTGAAACCGAGGGGATGGTGAAACTGATCGCCCACGAAAGGACCGACCGCATCCTGGGGGTGCATATCATCGGGCCGCGCGCCTCGGACCTCATCGCTGAGGCCGTGCTGGCGCTGGAGTTGGGCGCCGCCGCCGAGGACATCGCGCGCACCGTGCACGGGCATCCGACCTTGGCCGAGGCCCTGATGGAAGCCGCCCTGGCGGCTCAAAAATGACGGTCCCGCAAAAAGCATTTTAGCCCGCCGTGCGGTGTTTGTTAGAAAGGAACTTTGACGGGCACCCCGGGGTTAGGCTGGGATTTACCACTCCCCTTGCTCTGTGTTCATTTTCTTGTGCGGACAAGAAAACGAACCAAAAGAAGCCGCCCGCGCCCCGGGGCCCTTCGGGCTGCCTTGCGCTTCTCGCAGCCGGCGGGCCCTGTGGAACTCGCATGCGCTCAAACAGCCACAGGGCCTTTTTCGCCGGCTGCTGCGATGCTCGGCCCGGGACGACGGGACACAAAACGCCGGTCATGCGCCTTCAAGTGCGGCGCGGCCGGCGTGGGGGCGGTCCCGGACGGCAGGACCAGGCCGGGCGGGCCTGCTGCGGATCAGGCCATTTCAAGCAGGACCTCGATTTTTGGCTGGTGCTCGCTGAATCGCATGATGATTTCCTGGATGTCCCGGTCCGAGATCTTCAGCCGGTTGAGGGTCTCGCAGTAGAAGTGGTAGGCCAGACCGTCCGACCCGCCGCCCAAACCCAGCATCATGCCCACCGTATCGCCCAGGTAGACCAGGTTGATCTCCAGGTCATCGCGCACTTCCGGACAATCTAAATGGTGGTGCTGGATGATGGCCACCAGCTTGTCGCTGAAATGCCATTTTTTGGCCACGATGGCCCCCAGTTCGGCGTGATCGACGCCGATGACCTTTTTTTCGGCGGTTTTAAAGCTCATTCCCTGGGTCTGGACCAGGTTGTCGATCATGCCAAAGCCATCCGCCACAAAGCGGTCCAAAATCACCTTGCCGATATCCTTCAAGAGCGCTCCGGTGAAAATCCGGGGTCTCGCCTCCGCCGCCAGCCTCTCGGCCAGATCACCCGCGATCAGCGCGGTGGATACCGCGTGACGCCACAGGTCGCCCTCCTGGTGGCCGTAGCCTTTCTGGGCCCGGCCGAGATTGGCGCGGCAGCACTTGATCAACACCAGATTGACCACTTTTTCGAGGCCCAGCAGGGTGATGGCCTCCTGGACCGACTCGATTTTGCGGGCTAACCCGAAATAGGCCGAGTTGCACATCCTGAGCAGATCGGCAGTGATGAGGGGGTCGTGGGTGATGATGTCGGCAATCTCCCGCATCGAGGCCTGCGGGTCATCGGCAATTTTCATCAGGTGGCTGGCAACCTGGGGCAGGGGTTTGAGCTGGTCGATCGCCTGGACCAGTTTTTGAACCGATATCATAGGGTCATCTCCCCGTGGCCTGGAATCGCGATGCGGATCCGGCCGCTGTGGAGTTCCAGCCGCAGGGTTCGGTAGAATTGGCCCCCGACGACTTCATGATGAATGGGGATCTGGCTGGCTTGCAGGATCCTGCGCAGCGCCAGCAGGTTGCGCTGGCCGATATTGAAGGGCCCCTTCTGGTCGAGACCGCCGGCGCCGCCGGCCACCGTCACCTGCAGCCGTGCGATGTCCCCCCCGGCGCCGCTGAGGGCCTGGAGCAGTGCCGGGATGCCGGTGTCGGCAAACATGCAGGGGGTTTTTTGCGCCCTGGAGCGGTTCAAGCCGGCGTCCGGCAGCAGAAAGTGAAGGATGCCGCCGGCACGCGCAACCGGGTCAAACGCCGCCAGACCCACACCGGTCCCCAACCCCTCGGTTGCCAGAACATCTTGTGGATTGACGGACACCTTCATGTCCGCGGGTGCGACCAAGATTTCCATACAGACTATTATCGGAAAAACCCTGCGGAGCTTGACCCGTTTTCCCCACCCCAGGCGTTGGCGGGCGCCCCCTATCCGGCGAGCGCTTCCCGGCGCTTTTATTTTGCAGTTTCGTGCCTATCATACCAACAGTTGTTTTGACGGGCGAGGACCAAACGGGTCTTGTCCAAACCCACGAGGGCGTTTTGCCCCGGCGCGAGCAGGAGTTGAAGGCGGGAGCCCATGGCCGATTTTTATTTTTTCAGAGCGCTGCTGAAGCTGCCCACATCGCGATTGTCGCGGCGGATCGTCTTCTGGGTGTTCGCCAGCGTGATCCTGATCGAGGCCATCATCCTGGTGCCCTCCGCGCACAAGCGCAAAGCGGAATTGCTCGACCGGCTGAAGGAGGTCTCCGCGGCCAAGGTCTCGATGGTGATGGCCTTCGCCCCTTCCGGAATCGGTGACGGGGACCTGCTGGCAAGGCTGATGGTGATGCAAACCCATCCCTTTGTCCTGGGCGGCACCCTGTACCGCGCCGACGGGGTCAAGGTCGGCAGTTTCGGGGAGCCCCCCGAGCTGAATTTCGCGGCCTTTAAAACCGGAAACCCTTCGGGGGTCGAGCACCGCGATCCCCGGCGCTACGACGTGGTCTGCCCGCTGGACCGGCTGTCACCGTCCCGCATCCTGATCTTGCGCCACGATGCGGCCTGGGTGCAGCATGAACTGTATGCCTTTATCTTTCGGATTGCCGGGCTGGTGATCATCATCTCACTATTTGTCACCGTCGGTGCCTGGGTCGCGTTGGATCCCATCGTGGTAACCCCGATCCTCAATCTGCGCAGGGATCTGATCACGGCCGGTGAGGCCATCGTGCGGGATGCGCCGGCGCCTGCTTTTTATGCCGCGACGATGCGCCGTCAGGATGAACTGGGCGAGGTGATCGCGGCCTTCAACCGCATGTACCGCCAGATTTCCGAGGCCATCGAAAAACGCAAGGATGCGGAAGCTGCCCTTAAAGAGAGCCTCCAGCAGGTGGAAGCCTATTCGGCAACCCTGGGCAAGGAACTGGAAAAAGGGCGTCAGATGCAGCAGAATTTTCTGCCGGGGCGTCTGCTGCAACAGCCCGGGTGGCAGATCGCCGCCTTTTTCGAGCCGGCCCGCCAGGTGGCGGGGGATTTTTACGATGAATTCGAGCTGCCCGGAAAACGCATCGGCCTGGTGATTGCCGATGTCTGCGACAAGGGGGTCGGGGCCGCCCTGTTTATGGCGCTTTTCCGCAGCCTGATCCGCATTTTTTCGGGTCAGAGCGCTCTGGAGGGCCTGGGGATGCCCACGGCCCACAACCCGCTGCCGGGCCAGGCCCCGGAACTCTGTCAGGACCAGATGCTTCGCGCGGTCAGCCTCACCAATGACTACATCGCCCAGAATCACGGGGATCTGGGGATGTTTGCCACCCTCTTTTTCGGAGTGCTGGAGATCCCCAGCGGAAAGCTGACTTACATCAACGGAGGGCACGAGCCGCCCCTGATCGTCGGCGGGGGCACCATCAAGCGCTTTCTGGTACCCACCGGGCCGGCGGTGGGGATGTGGCCGCATGCGGATTTTCAGCAGGGCGAGGCGACCCTGGCGCCCGGGGACATTCTGGTGGGCTACACCGACGGGGTGACCGAGGCCCACTCGCCGGGGGCCGAAATGTTCGGCAAGCAACGGCTGCTGGATCTGGTGGTCAGCCGGACGTCCTCGGCCGCCGAAATGGTCGAGCATCTCCGCGCCCACCTCTTCGACCACATCGGCCAGGCCCAGCCTTTTGACGACATCTCGATGATTGCCGTTCGGCGCCGCCGCGAAAAAAAAACGGCCTGAAGCCACCGGGGCGGCAGGCCGTATGGACGATTGGCCGGTGACGGCCTGGTTTTCAGCCGTTCTTTTTTTCGAAGGTCCGCATGAAGTCCACCAGGGCCTCGACCGCCGCCAGTGGGGTGGGGTTGTAGATCGATGCGCGGCAGCCGCCGACGGAGCGGTGACCCTTGAGCCCCCCGAGGCCGTTTTCCATGGCCTGGGCCACAAAGCGTTTTTCGAGGTCTTCGCTGGGCAGTCGGAACGTGACGTTCATCAGGGAGCGGCTGTCGGTGTCGGCGGTCCCGCGGTAAAATTCGCTGGCATCGATGGCCCCGTAGAGGACGTCGGCCTTGCGGCGGTTGAGGGCCGCCATCGGCGCCAAGCCTCCGATGGTGTCCTCCAGCCATTTGAGCACTATTTGGACGGTGTAAATCGCAAAACAAGGCGGCGTGTTGAAGAGCGAATTTTTGTCCGCAAAGGTGGTGTAGGAGAGCATGGTGGGCAGTGTCGCGGGAACCCGGGAGAGCATGTCGTCGCGGATGATGACCATGCAGACGCCGGCCGGGCCGATGTTTTTCTGCGCCCCGGCGTAGATCAAGCCGAATTTTGATGCGTCGAAACGGCGGCTCAGGATGTCCGAGGACATGTCCGCCACCAGCGGGATCGCACCGCTATCGGGAAATGCGGGCCACTGGGTGCCCTTGATGGTGTTGTTGGACGTGATGTGGACATACGCGGCATCGGGGGTGAAGGCGATCTCCCGCGGGATGTAGCTGAAGTTGCGGTCCTCGGAGGAGGCCACCACCTGGACCTGCTTGTTTAGGATGCGGGCCTCCTTGATCGCCTTGGTGGACCAGGTGCCGGTATTGACGTAGTCGGCGTTCTCCCCGTCCCGCAGGAAGTTCATGGGGATCATGCAGAACTGCAGGCTGGCCCCGCCCTGCAGGAAAAGCACCTTGAAACGATCGTCAAGTTGCAGCAGACGCCGGGTGCGGTCGACGGCGTCGTTGAGAACCGCCTCAAACTGCTTGGAGCGGTGGCTGACCTCGGTGATGGACATCCCGGTGCCCTCGAAATCCAGGAAGGACGCCTGGATTTCTTCCAGTACGGGCAGGGGGAGGGCGGCAGGGCCCGGGTTGAAATTATGGATTCGGTTTGCCTTCATCTATCTCCTCCAGTAAAGTTGCGATTGCCTGAGTGCGCCATGACAGCCGTTCGGGCTGGCATTTGTTCAGATCGACCGCCGGAAGTCAATCTCAATTTTGAGCATGGGTTCAAAATGTTCGGCGCCGCCGGTCGCCTGAAGAGAGTTGACAGGATTCGCCGGTTATTTTATCCAGCCCACCACGGTTTTCGCCGATGAAAGCCGCCTTTGGCTCCCTGCGGCGGTCCCGGCAGGGAATCACCACGTTCGAAAAAGGTCTGCTGCCATGAAAATTTTTTCCTTTCCCTCCGCTGCGGCCGAGAAACGCCTGGCCGCGATCGTCAACCGCGAGCTGGCCGTCCGCAAAAAAGACCTCCAGGCGGTCGGCCGGATCATCGACGCCGTTCGTCGCCGCGGCGACAGCGCCCTGGTGGAATACAGCCGTCGTTTTGACGCCCCCGACCTGACCGCGGCCGAAATCGAGGTCAGCCCGGAAGAGATCGCAGCCGCCCGCAGTCAAGTTGACCAGGGCTTCATGCGGGCGCTTGACCGGGCCGAGCGCCAAATTACGGATTTTCACCGGCAGCAGGTCGATCAATCCTGGATCCGCACCCAGCGGCCGGGTACGGTCCTGGGACAGATGGTCAACCCCGTGGACGCCGCCGGGATCTACGTGCCGGGCGGCAAGCAAGGCAAAACCCCGCTGGTCTCCTCCGTTTTGATGGGCGCCATTCCCGCCCGGATCGCGGGTGTTCGGCGGCTGGTGATGGTGACCCCGCCCACCCGCGACGGCAAGGTCGACCCCCACCTGCTGGTGGCGGCCCGAAAAGCGGGGGTCGATGCGGTCTACCGCGTCGGCAGCGCCTGGGCCATCGCGGCCCTGGCCTACGGCACCGAAACCATCCCGGCCGTGGAGGTGATCGTCGGGCCGGGCAATGTCTACGTCACCCTGGCCAAAAAGCTCGTGGCGGGCACGGTCGGTATCGACATGATCGCCGGGCCCAGCGAAATCCTGGTGATCGCCGACCGCTCCGCGCGGCCGGCTTTTGCGGCCGCCGACCTGCTTTCCCAGGCCGAACATGACCCCTTGGCCTCTGCTGTTTTGCTGACCGATTCGGCCGAAATCGCCACCGCCGTGGTGGCTGCCGTCAAGGATCAACTGCCGCGCCTGGCGCGCCGCGAAATCGCCGAGGCGTCGCTGGCCCGCTACGGCGCGGTCCTGATTGTGCCGGATATCGCTGCGGCGGTGGCGCTGGCCAACCGGATCGCCCCCGAGCACCTGGAACTCCAGCTCGAGGCGCCCTTCGACTGGGTCGGTCGGATCCGCAATGCCGGCGCCGTCTTTCTCGGCCATTTCACGCCCGAACCGGTGGGAGACTACGTCGCCGGTCCCAACCACGTGCTGCCCACGGCGGGCACCGCCCGATTTTCCTCGGCCCTTTGCGTGGACCACTTCACCAAGAAGACCAGCCTGATCCATTATTTGCCGGCGGCGCTGCAGGATGAGGCCCGGGATATCATCCGGCTTGCTGAAACCGAGGGGTTGGGCGCCCATGCCAATGCCGTGCGTGTCCGGCTGGAATCGCAACCCGCCGACACCCCAAGCCCCTGACGTCTGCCCTGCCGCCCCGGGCTGCAGGGCAGACGGCGGCTAACCGGGATATTCGTAGACTTCCCCCCGATAGTTGGACACGCGCATTCGGTTTTGATCTGCGCTTTGAACATAATCGGGCAGCAGCGGCACCTTGCCCCCTCCGCCCGGCAGGTCGATCATGTACTGGGGGATGGCCATGCCCGAGACGGCGCCGCGCAGGCTCCGCATCAACTCTAACCCTTTGCGCACCGGGAGCCTGAAGTGGGCGGTGCCCCGGATGGGGTCGGGGTGGTGCAGGTAATAGGGCTTGACCCGCATTTTGAGCAGCCCCCGCAGCAGGGATTGCATCACGGTCGGGTGATCGTTGACCCCCTTGAGCAGCACGGTCTGGCAACCCAGCGGAATGCCCCCGTCGGCCAGGGCCGCGCAGGCTTGGGCGGCTGCGGGGGTCAGCTCGGCCGGGTGGTTGAAGTGGGTGTTGAGAAAAAGCGGGTGAAAGCGCCGCAGGATGCCGACCAGGGTTGGCGTGATGCGTTGGGGCAGGGTGCAGGGGATGCGCGAATGGATCCGGATGGTTTCCACATGGGCGATCGCCCGCAGCTCTGCCAGCAGCGCCGCGATGACGTCATCGGCCAGCATCAAGGGGTCGCCCCCGGAGAGGATCACGTCCCGCACTGCGGTGTGATGCCGGATATAGGCGACGCCCTCCCGCCGCGTTGCGGCTGTGATGCCAGCGGGCCGGCCCACCTTGCGTTTTCGCATGCAGTGCCGGCAGTACACGGCACACTGGCTCGAGACCGCGAACAGGACGCGGTCCGGGTAACGATGGGTCAGGTTGGGAACGGGGGACTGTGGCTCCTCCCCCAAGCCGTCGGCTGCGAGATCCGTATCGCGGATCTCCGCCGGGTCCGGGACCGCCTGACGCCAGATGGGGTCCTGTTGCTGCCGGATGAGCGCCAGGTAGTAAGGGGTGATCCGCATGGGGTAGCGCTGGATGACCGTCCGGATGCGGTCCGGGTCGACGGGCAGATGCGCCGCCAGGCCTTCGGCGGTGGTGATGCTGTCCGCTATCATCCGCTGCCAGCTGTCGCTGTCGTCTGCGGGGTGGTGGTTGGAGGGCGTGCAGAGCGCGTCGGGGGCCATTCGGGGGGCTTTCTGTGTGAAAATCTGATCGTCTCGACCGAAAAATTTCTATACACCGCTTGTCCGAAAAAGTCGAAAGTAAAAATTTTGAACGTGGCCGAAGCCGCTGCCCGCATCGGTCCGCAATTTGACGGGCCGGGTGAAGCGGTTTATCTTGTCGGGAACGCTTTGGCGGCGAAGCGTTGACAGCCGGCCCCGCGGTTACGGCCAGCGGTTTTCAGGATCGCCGGTAGAAAGGTCTCATCAGGTGCAGCAGCCCCACGGTGCAACCGACCTGGCCCGTCTTTTCGAATTTCTGCGGCGGCTTTACGAGGAACAGCTGCCCTTCAACCGGGTGCTGGGGCTGGAGGTGCGCTCTCTTGGAGAAAAGCAGGTCCAGGTGGCCATCCCCATGCAGCCATGCCTGGTGGGCAACCCCCTCTACGGAATCCTGCACGGCGGCGTGATTTCGGCCGTCGTGGATGCCGCCGGAGGGCTTGCGGTCACCGCCGGGATCCTCAACCAGCTTGTCGGCCAGCCCATGGACCAAATCGCCAGGAAGGTCGCCCGGATCAGCACCATCGACCTGCGGGTGGACTACCTGCGGCCCGGCAAGGGAACCGAGTTTTTGGCCACCGGCGTTATCATGCGCACCGGCAGCAAGGTGGCCGTCACCCGGATGGAACTGCACAGCGATGCCGGGGTGCTGATTGCCGTGGGCACCGGGACCTATATCGTGGGGTGATATTCGCACCCATCGGGGATTCAGGCCTAACCGCCCCGGGGTCGTCGAGCGGCCCCCGGGCGGCTTGGCTTCGACCAAATAAAGAAAGGATTCTCATGTTTTCAAAAGATGCCATTCACGCCACGGTGGAACTCTTCAGCGCGCGCGGCGTGATGTTGTATTATGCCTGCCAGTTGTCGCAATTCGAGGCCTATCTGCGGGTCGGCAGCCTGACTTCAGATGCGCACCTTCAGGAGGCCGGCTTTGGCGCTGAGGCCGAAGGCGGCGGCAGCGGCACGGCGTCGGTGACTGCCCCGCGGTCGATTTGTCTGCACCTGACAGATCCGGGCGTGCCTTTCGCCCGAGATCTGCACGCGCTTCCCGCCCTCGGGGGGCCGATCGTGTTTCAGCTCAAGCCGACGGGCTTGGCAAATGCCGCCGAGCTCGCCATTTGCCTAAAGTCCCGTGATGCGGCGGGCTTCGACCCCGGGCGTCACACCCTGGCCGACCCGGGTGATGTGGCGCATCTTTTCAAGTACACCGCGGAGGCCCCGCTGCCTGAGAAATCATTTCTCAAATCCCCGTCTGAAATCCGGGCGGCTTTCAACTGCGAAGATGCCGCCGAGCCCCGCATTTATTGCACCCCGGCGGCGGGTGGGGTGCCCTTTGGCGAGATTGCCTCGGTATGGGTCGACAACTATCTCATCGAAAAACGGCAGTTGCGGGATTGGGTGCACGCGATCCAGGTTTATTACGATTATCGCTTTTCCATCCAGCGCCGTTACAGCCCGGCGGATATCGGTGGTCTTCTGGCAAACGGGATTGCCGCCTGTCTGCTGGCGGGTGTTCCCACCCTGACGGATGTGGCGCGTGAGGCAAGCCCTTTGCTGCGGAAATGGGCCGCGGACCTTGCAGAAAAGGGGCTGGAGCAGGATTTCGAAACATTCGCCCGTTCTTTCCGGGAGGAAACGATCCTGCCGATCGTCACCGGCCGCAAGAGCCTGGGTGAGGGCGCCGGCACGCATGTGAACGGCCCCCCGCCGATATCCCTTCCCCGGGGCAAGCGGGAACTGGTGGACCGCCTGCTGCAGGAGAAAATTCCCGTTGCCAGCATCGCCCGCATCACGGATTTGGACGAGAAACTGATCCAGGCCTACGCGACCCGCAAATAGGATTGGTGCTCGTGATGGCCGCCATCATACGGGGCGCCCCTGAGGGGCTTCAATTTTGATGGTTTCCCAAAAGTCCAAGCCTTTTGACTGCGCTGCATTTCGAAGCCACTGCGGCGCACCGTGGGACGCACCCCAGTTCGGGTTGGCGGACCACAAGGAGGGGGCATCGCCGCATCGCCGTTTGCCATAGCCAATATCCGGCTCTTTATTGCCTTCAGGATTTTCTTCAACGCCCGGTTCTACTACCCTGTCTTTACCATCCTCTTCCTCGATTTCGGCCTCTCGCTGGAGCAGTTTGCGCTTCTGAACGTGGTCTGGGCGCTGACGATCGTGTTGCTGGAAGTGCCCTCCGGGGCATTGGCCGATGCCATCGGACGCAGAAAACTGCTTGTCGGCAGTGGGGTTCTGATGGTCGTTGAAATGTCCATCCTGTGCTTCGCCCCGCTGGGCAATCCGAACCTGTTGTTCATTCTTTTCATGGCCAACCGGGTCCTCAGTGGCACCGCGGAGGCGGCCGCCAGCGGCGCAGACGAAGCGATCGCCTACGATTCGCTCAAAAGAGAGGGGAATCCCAACGACTGGGGCAGGGTTCTGGAATTCCAGATGCGGGCCCAGTCCCTGGCCTACATCGGCGTCATGATCATAGGGGCCGCGGTATACGATCCGCTGGTGGTGCGAAAGATGGCCGCCTGGCTGGGGTTGCCCTTTCAGTTTTCCCAGCAGATGACCCTGCGCTTTCCCCTCTACCTCACGCTGATCATGGCCTTCGGCGCCCTGTTTGCGGTGCTGCGGATAAAGGAAGCGCCGCTGGAATCGGAAACCTGCACCGACGGCCAGGCGGCCTGCGGTAAATCCGTCTACCAGGCCATCCAGCTAACCTTAGGCGCCGGCCGCTGGCTTTTGAAAACCCCCTTTGCCCTGGTGATCATTCTGGCCGGCCTGCTGTTTGACCACATCGTGCGGATGATCGTCACGCTGAACAGCCAGTACTACCGGTTGATCGAAATTCCGGAGGCGCTCTTCGGCCTGATTGCCTCGGGAATGGCCGTGCTGGGTCTTTTTCTCCCTCGAATCGCCCGCTGGTTGGTCGAAAAGCGGACCCCGGCCGCTAACCTCGCCATTCTGTCCTTTGTCACCCTTGCCGGTCTCGCCGGGGTGACCTTTTTTTGGCCGGTGTGGGGGTTGCTGCCGATGGTGCTGCTGCGCACGGCGATGCTTTTCACCGCCTTTTTCGTCAGCCACTATCTTAACCGGGTCACCAGCTCCGAACAGCGCGCCACCGTCCTGAGCTTCAAGGGGCTGGCCTTCAACCTGGGCTACGGCCTGATCGGGCTGATGTACGCGACACTTCTGGCGGTGCTGCGCTCCGGAAATGGCACCGAGGCCGCCCTTCTGTCTTCTGACGGCGGTGAGGCTGCGATTTTTCGCGACGCCATGCGCTTCTTTCCCCCTTACTTTTTGATGGGCCTGCTTCTGCTGTATGGTTTTGCATGGTGGCAATTGCGCCGTGGCGACGGGTATCGAGAAGTTGGGTAAAAAAACTCCCATTGGGGCCCGTTTTCCTTCCTTGATTTAGACCGGAAACCCCGGGTTGGTTGCCGGTTTTGCTTCGAACAAAATCATATATAACCGAAATTAATTGATTTTTATGTGAATTGACGGGTTTGGCATGATCTTTGAAAAGCCCTTGGCAGTCGTCCCGCGCAGTTGCATATTTTTGTGACCGCTGGCCGTCGTATCTATCTCACACTTTTAGAGGAGCGGTAATGAGCCATTCGCAGCAACTCAACAGTTCGCAGCAGTCGCTTTTGCAGCATTATCAAAACGCCGAATTTCGTCAGCGCCGGGGCATGCCGCGTAAACCCTGTCGCATTCCGGTCACCTTTTCCTTTGGAACCGGGAAGTGCTACGCCGAGTTGATGGAGAACATCAGCCTTGAGGGGGCTTTTATCAGAACGGACGCTTATTTTTTCCCCGGCGAAGAGCTGACCGTTTTGATTCCTTTTGCCCGACGCAAGAAGCAGGTGCGGGTTCGGGGAAAGGTGGTCCGGCACAACGAGGAGGGCATCGGGATCAAATTCGAAAAACGTGCCGTCTCCCCGGCCAAAGCCAAATAACCCGCCATCCCGGCCGGTAAAGTTTGTGACGTTCAAACCGATTACTGAAGAAGTTGACCCTTTCGATTTCAATTCGGGCGAACGCTTTCAGGCCGTGTGATCTATGACGGGTAAAATGACCATTGCCCTGCTGAAGCGGGAAGCGGAGCTTTATCGCACCCAGGGGCTTCACCGCGAGGCGATCAGCGTCTACGAAAAAATTCTCCAAGCGGGGAGTGCGCTCGATCCCGAGGTTTGGCAGGCGGCGCAGTGCCGGGTAGAGCAGTTGTCGCAGGAGCTGGCGGTCCTGGAATCCGCGCCGGGAGACGCCAATTCGCCTGCGGCGGTCGATCTCATCCGGGGCGTCTGGGAGGGCCGGGGCGATACCTGCGATCCCCACAACAGTGCCCGCGCTTTCCGGGAGATGGGCCTTTTTGAAGAGGCGCTGGCGGAGTATGCCAAGCTTTATCAACCGTTGCGCCCGGCGCCGGAAGTGCTCGCGGGGCTCTGTGAATGCCTCTCGCGGTGCTGCACCCCAGCAAGCCTGCCGCAGCGCTTCGCCCGCCTGCTGGCACCCCACGGCCTTGATGTCCAGGAAACGGCCGACGCCCAATTTGACCTGGCGGCAACCGCAGAGGAAGCCGGATTCTCCGAGACAGCCCTGGCACTCTATCGCGGAGTCCACCGGATTGCCCCCGACCACCCTGGGCTTCGCCAGCACCTGGACAAGATGTCCGGACGCGCGAAATGGCCCCTGGTGCCTGCAACCCTGTGGAGCCGGGTGTGTTCTCCGTTGTTTTCCGAAAACGGCGCGTGCCGGGGATTAGCCCACCGCCTGCGACTGCTGCTTGCGGCGCTGGCAAACCGTATGCGGGCAAAAGGGTATCCGGCGGCTCGCCACTGAGTAGCAGCGGTCGACTTTTTGCCGGCTTCGGTCCGTCGGGAGCCCTGCGATGGTGCCGTTCCTGGAGTGATTTCCAACCGCGCATCTCCAAGCGGCGGATTGACTGTTTGAGGGCCGCCAGCGACGCCCCTGGATGCGATCTGAAGTCTTGACGACCATTTTTCCATCTTGACATCCTGCAACAATAAAACATATATATTCAACCTGATACCTTCACGGCTTGTTGAAGGATGTTCGTTGCTGCACGATCCTCCGCTCAACGACAGCCCGGCGCATGAGGAGTCGAGGCGGAAATCATCGCGCCAGCATCCCAATCCGCACCGTCCAACCGCATTTTTTGTCAGCAGGCGCCGCACCCGGTTTGCGGCTTGCCCTTCGGGGTTGCACGGAGGCGGATCACCCCTCCGAACGAGAGACGCCGTCATATCCCACTGATCCCTGAGGAATCGTCGGATGAATTCTGTCGCAGAACTGCAAAGGCCGGTGGCCCGGCTCGGAGCTGCCGCCATTGGAATTGTCCAGGAGTTGGGGGCTTACACGCTTTTCACCCTCAAGGGCCTGTGGCACATCTTCACCTTCCCGCTTCAGATTGCCAAGATCCTTAATCAGGTTTATTTCATCGGGATGAAATCGGTTCTGGTCATTTGCCTGACCGGGGCCTTCACCGGCATGGTGCTCGGGTTTCAGGGCTACTACAGCCTGGTGAAATTCGGTTCCGAGGGGTTTTTGGGAGCGGCCGTGGCGCTCTCCCTGGTGCGTGAACTGGGCCCGGTGCTGACGGCGATTATGGTGGTCGGCCGCGCCGGCTCGGCGATGGCGGCGGAAATCGGTATTATGCGGATTTCTGAACAAATCGATGCCCTTGAAACCATGGATATCGATCCGCTGCGGTTTTTGGTCAGCCCCAAAATCGCCGCTTCCCTGATCAGCTTTCCGCTGCTCACGGCTGTCTTTGACGTGGTCGGGATTTTCGGCGGCTACCTGACAGGCTCGATCCTGCTGGGGATCAACCCGCACATTTACTATGCCCGGGTGGAGTCGGGGGTCCTGCTGGAGGACGTCACCGGCGGTTTCATCAAGTCCGTGGTGTTTGGCCTGGTGGTGGTGACGATATGCTGCTATCAGGGGTACTATACCCACAAGCGGGTCGATGGTTTCGGGGCCAAAGGCGTCAGTCTTGCGACTACCTCGGCGGTGGTCAAATCCTGTGTGCTGGTCCTGGTCGTGGACTATGTGCTGACCTCTTTTCTGATGTAGGCCGTGATGAAGCAGCCCCTGATCGAATTCACAAATGTCAGCAAAAGTTTCGGTGCCAACCACGTACTGCGGGGTGCCAGTTTCCGGGTTTTTCCCGGTGAGGTGACCACTCTAATCGGTAAAAGCGGTTCGGGCAAAAGCGTCATGCTGAGGCTGATCATCGGGCTGCTGGCGCCCGATTCGGGTGAAATCCTCTTCGACGGCCGGCCGCTTGCGGGCATGAACAAACAGGAGCGTAAAGCGTTCAAACGGAAATTCAGCTACATGTTTCAGGGTGCGGCGCTGTTCGACTCCATGACCGTATTTGAAAACATCGCCCTGCCCCTGATGGAGCGCACCACGTTGCCCAAGGCCGAAATTCAGCGGCGGGTGCGCGACAAGATGCGCCAGTTGGACCTGCACCAGATCGAGGACAAGAATCCCGCGGTGCT
This sequence comes from Desulfobacteraceae bacterium, assembly GCA_011390985.1. Lineage (GTDB taxonomy): Bacteria > Desulfobacterota > Desulfobacteria > Desulfobacterales > JAABRJ01 > JAABRJ01. The sequence goes on along the minus strand of JAABRJ010000552.1, from coordinate 2,040 downwards.
TTCCGGGGGCATGAAAAAACGGGTAGCTTTGGCCCGCGCCCTGGTCACCGATCCGGAAATCGTGCTCTTCGACGAGCCGACCACCGGCCTGGATCCCATTCGCAAAAACGCCGTGCACAGCCTGATTTCGGACTACCAGAAGCGTTACCGCTTCACCAGTGTGGTGGTCAGCCATGAAATCCCGGATGTTTTTTACATCTCCCAGCACATCGCCATGATCGACCAGGGACGGATCCTGTTTGAAGGCTCGCCGGAAGAAATCCAGAATGTTTCGGATGTCAATATCCAGTCTTTCATCCGGGGCATGGAAAGCCGGCGGGACGAGTTGACCGGCCTGTCCCACCGACGTCAGGGTGAAAGGCGCTTCAGCCAGGAGATCGCCCGGCTGAAGCGGCACAATAGCGCATTTTCACTGGTCCTGCTGGTCTTCGAAAATCTTCCGGAGATCAATGCCAAAATGGGCCATGAAGCCGGCCAGACCGTCTTGAAGGAATTTGCGATTGGGCTTCAGAAACACCTGCGCGTTACCGATACCTGCTCGCGCTACGGGATGGACAAAATTCTGATGCTGCTGCCGGACACCACCCGGGAGCAGGCTCATATGGTGTGCTCAAAGCTGACCCACGAGATCAGGCGCACGGAGATCGCTCCATCCAAGAGCCTCGAGAGCCTCTGTTTTGTCGTCAAGGCGGGGTTCGCGGAGGCGATGCAGGACAATCGCATCGAAGATGTCCTGGAAAGGGCGGAAACAGCACCGGACACCATTTTTGAATTTCGGATCTGTTAGCTTGTGGAGGAAAGTAAATGAAAGCGTCCGTCGAAACGGCGGTGGGGATCTTCGTGCTGATCGGGATCCTGAGCGTCGCCTACCTCACCGTCAAACTGGGCAAACTGGAACTGCTGGCGGATAACTACTATGTCCTCGATGCCCGTTTCCAATCGGTTTCGGGGCTCAAGAAAGGCGCCCAGATCGAAATCGCCGGTGTGCCGGTGGGCAAGGTGGATACGATCACCTTCGATCATGAGCGCCAGGTGGCTCTGGTAAAACTGAAAATCGAACTTGGCGTGGTCCTGACCGACGACGTGATCGCTTCGATCAAAACCGCCGGTCTGATCGGCGACAAGTACATCAAGCTCTCTCCGGGAGGCTCCGATACCGTGCTGAAGGCGGGCGACACGATCATCGAAACCGAATCGGCCCTCGATATCGAGGAGCTGATCAGCAAATACGCGTTTGGCAAGGTGTGAACCCCGGCAGCAGTCGCGTCCGGGTCTTTTGGCCAAACCTGGAGCAACCGGTTTACGGGAAAGGGTGCCAATCCAAATGAAACCGACACTCGCGGTATTCCTGGCCGTCGTGCTGATGGCCGCAGCGGCCGGCGCACAAGAGGCGCCTGGGCCCCTGGAAGCGCTCAGGGGGCCGGTCAACACGGTGCTGCAAATTTTGCAGGACCCGCAATATGATCCCCCGGAACAGCGACAGGTTCAAAGGGATCGAATCTGGGGCGTAACGCGCGATATCTTCGACTTTACCGAAATGGCCAAACGGGCCCTGGCCGTCAGCTGGAGAGAATTCACCCCCCCCCAGCGCAAGGAATTCACCGAGCTTTTTTCCGAGTTGACCGCCCATAGCTACCTCGAACAGATCAAAGGGACAATCACGGGGCTTGCGGTGGAGTTTTTGGGTGAGGAAATCCTGTCGGACAGCAAGGCGATGGTGAAGACCAAAGTTCGCCGGGAGCAGGTTGAGACCCCGGTGGACTACCGTATGCTTCAGGCGGGCGGCCGCTGGTTGGTCTACGATGTCAATATCGAAGGGGTCAGCCTGGTGCAGAATTACCGGACCCAATTCCGCGAAATTCTATCCAAGGAAACGCCCGAGCAGTTGATCCAGAAACTCAAGACCAAACTGCAGGAGCAGAGAGTGGGGCTCGCCGAGGCCTCCTCCTGAACGGCCTCCTCTTGGCCACGAAAGTGAAAGCGGTCATTGAATTTCCGATTCAGTAAAACCGGTGTGATCCTGGGCCTGCTGATTTTCCT
>JAABRJ010000551.1 GCA_011390985.1 Desulfobacteraceae bacterium | reverse complement strand
CGGGTCCGGTCCGGCCACCGCAGCTGAATCCGAAGAGATCGGGGCTGAGTTTCAGGATGATGATCTTGACTTTCTGGATGAGGAGGAAGAGCAGGATATCCCGCGGGTCGCCGATCCCCTGGCCCCCTGGAACCGCCTCATGTATCGTTTCAACGACAAGTTTTACTTCTGGGCGCTGAAGCCCGTCGCCCAGGGCTACAAGGCCGTTACACCCACCCCGGTGCGCACCGGGGTCAAGAACTTCTTCCACAACCTGATCTACCCGATCCGTCTGGTCAACTGCCTGGCCCAGGGCAAGATGGCCGCGGCAGGTACCGAAACCGAACGCTTTCTGACCAACACATTCGTCGGCATTCTGGGCTTCGGTGACCCGGCCCGCCACAAGCTCAACATGCTGCCGCACGATGAGGACCTCGGGCAAACCTTGGCCCATTACGGCGTCGGCAACGGGTTTTACATCGTCTGGCCGATTCTGGGGCCCTCGACCCTGAGGGATTCGGTCGGGTTTGTGGGCGACCGCTTCCTCAACCCGGTCACTTATGTGGACCCAACCGCCCTGTCGATCGGGATTACCGGATACAAGATCGTCAATGACACCTCCTTTCAAATCGGCGACTACGAGGCGCTCAAAGAGGCGGCTGTTGAACCCTACAATGCCCTGCGCAATGCCTACATCCAGTACCGCCAGAAGAAAGTGGCCGAGTAGCGGGCCTCCGGCGCGCCCCCGGCTTCGGCCGCCGGCGGTCCTGCGGGGCGGTTGCGCAAGCGCGGCCGAGATCAAATAAGGGATGGACAAATCGACCCTTCGACTATATTATAATTTATCACTATCCCCTATTCATTTTCCCTTTGATCCCCTAACCCTTTCAGCGCCGCCGGTTTCGGCGCTGCTTGCAGCCGCCGCAAGCGCAGCCCGACCGAACCTGCTCCAAGGAAGCCCTGCGCGGTTGAGGGCCCAACCCGGATTGCGCCAGCGAGGTGACTTATGAACGACAGGTCGGAAGCAGTCGCCGGACCGGAATCGATCCTTTCCGCGTGGATGAAAATGGCCACCGAATTCTGGGGGCCGGTGATGAAGCAGTGGGCCACGACGCTGGATCCCGGCGAGGGCCAAGCGGAAGGGCCGCTTACCCGCACCAAGGCCTCGTGGTCGTCCTACCTCAAATCCTTGGCGGTGATTTCGGCCAGCATGGGAAAGAGCGGCAGTGCCGACGCTGTCTTGAAAGGCATCGGTGTCATGCCGGACGTTCTGTTGAGGCTGCTCGAGGGCGCCTGGAACAGCACCTTCACCCTTCAGCGGCAGATGATGGAGAAGGCCGGCCGGATGGGGGAGTCGGTTGAAGCCTACCAGTTCGAGGGGCTCGACCAGGAGACCTTCAAGGCCTGGGCCGAAATCTACAAGGAGGAATTCCAGCAATTTCTTCAGGTCCCGCAACTGGGGCTGACCCGCTTCTACCAGGAAAAAGCGCACCGCACCCTCGACAAGTTCGTTCTGCTGCAAAACGGTATGGCCGAGTTTGTCAACATTCTCTACCTCCCCATGGAGCAGTCGGTCAAGATCCTGCAAGAGAAGGTGGCCGAACTCGCCGAAAAAGGGGCGCTGCCGGAAAATCCCAAAGCCTACTACACCATGTGGGTCAAAATCCTCGAGGGGCATTACATGACGCTTTTCAAAACGCCCGAATACACCCAAACCCTGTCACGGGTGCTGGGCGTCTACGAGGAGTATCAGGCCACCCGGGACGACCTGCTGCAGGATGTGCTCAAAAGCCTGCCGGTTCCCACCAACCGCGATATGGACGCGCTCTACAAGGAAATCTACGAGCTGAAGAAAAAAATCCGAGCCCTCGAGCAAAAAGCCGCCAAATAGGGGCAGTACCCCCCACCCGGTCGAATGGCGGCAACCAACCAGAAAGAGGTGCAGTGATGGCTCAGCCAGGAATTCCCGTCGACCTGATAATGGCCAAGCTTGCCCAAGATGCCGAAAAGGTCGGCAAGCGCGCGCAGAAAGCCGCGGATGTCATGCTCGGCGCGTTGGACACCGAGCTGGGTCCAACCCCGTTCCGTATTGTCTATGAGGAGGACCGCGTCAGGCTGAAGCATTACATGCCCGCCGGCGGGGTGCAGCTCAACCACCCGCTGCTGGTGGTCTACGCCCAGATCAACCGGGAAACCATGCTGGACCTGCAGCCCGGCCGCAGCGTGGTTCAGAACTTTCTTGAGGGTGGGGTCGAGGTCTACATGGTCGACTGGGGCTATCCCACCCGAATGGACAAATTCCTGACCATCGACGACCATGTCAACGGCTACATGAACAACATCGTCGATTTCATCCTCGACCGGCATCAGCTTTCGCAGCTGCACCTGATGGGCATCTGCATGGGCGGGACCTTCAGCGTGATCTATTCGGCGCTTCACCCGCAGAAGGTTAAAAATCTGGTGACCACCGTCACGCCCACCAACTTCGACACCGACAAGGGGCTGCTGCACATCTGGATGAAGGCCATCGACGTGGACCGCATGGTGGATTCCTTCGGCAATATTCCCGCGGACCTGATGAACTTCGCCTTTCTGCTGCTGAACCCAGCCCGCCTGATGATTGACAAGTACGTGGGGTTTTTCGAAAACATGGACAACAAGGAATTCGTCGAAAATTTTATCCGGATGGAGAAATGGATTTTCGACAGCCCGGACATCACCGGCGAAACCTTCCGCCAGTTTGTCAAGGACTGCTACCAGAAAAATCTGTTGATCAACAGCCAGATGGAGGTGGGCGGCAAACGGGTGGAGCTCAAAAACATCACCATGCCGCTGCTCAACTTCTACGGAAAGTTCGATCACCTGGTGCCCCCCGCTGCCTGCGAACTGTTGAGCCAACGGGTGGGCAGCAAGGACACCGAGGATATCTGCCTGGAAACCGGGCACATCGGCATCTATGTGAGTTCCAAGTGCCAGCGCGCCTTTTCCCCCAAAATCATCGAGTGGCTCAAGGCCCGCGACCAGCTTGCAGGCCGGCCGCGGCGCGCTGCGTCCCGGTCCACCGCCCGCACGGCAGCCGCATCCGGGGGCAAGCGCAGGGCTGCCGCAGCTCCAAAGGCAAAAAAAGCGTAACGGTCTGTCAAACTGAAACCGGATTGGACCAACAGGCGGTGTGAGGAGAACGCACAATGACCCAAAAAACCGATTTCTTTCGAACCTTTTGCAATGTCAGCAGCGCTTTCGGATCCTCCCTGAAGAAAGAGGAGCTGCTGGACATGATCGTCCAAAACGCCGTTCAAACCATGGACGGCAAAGCGGCCTGTCTCTTTCTGACTGAAAAAGAGGAGGATCTGTTTGTGCCGGTGGCCCAGCACGGCCTGTCGGACAACTACCTGCACGCCAACCCCATGAGCGCCCGCAAACTGATCCAGGGGTTGAGCAAGGAGGGGTATTTTGTCTTCCGCGACGCCACCACCGACCCGCGCCTGGAAAACCACGAGACCAAAAAAAAGGAGGGCATCGCCTCGATTCTGACCGTGCCGGTGCGGGTGCGGGGCAGTATTATCGGTGTGCTCTCGCTCTATTCGGCAACCCCGCGGGATTTTTCCCAGGACGAGATTGATTTTCTGGCCGCCCTCGCCGAT
>JAABRJ010000550.1 GCA_011390985.1 Desulfobacteraceae bacterium | reverse complement strand
CGGCTTGGGGGTGGTGCTGGCCACCCAGAACCCGGTGGACCTGGATTACAAAGGGCTTGCCAACACGGGCACCTGGTTTATCGGCCGGCTCCAGACCGAACCCGACAAGCAGCGGCTGCTGGATGGGCTCGAAGGGGCGGCCGCCGGCAGCGGCTTCGACCGCCGGCAGATCGGGGAGGTGCTCGCCGGGCTGGGGCAGCGGGTGTTTCTGCAGCACAACGTGCACGAGAACCAGCCGGTGATCTTCGAGACCCGCTGGGCCCTGTCCTACCTGCGCGGTCCCATGAACCGGGAGGAGATCAAGCGCCTGCTGGCGGCCCAGGCCGAAGATCCGGCGCCGGCCCCGCCGCTAAACGCCCTGCCGTTGCCGGCCGGGCCGACCGCGGAGATTGCCGGCGGATCTCCGCCGCTGGCGCCCCAGGGGGTGGCGGTGTTCTATGCGGCCGCTGCGGGGGCCGGCCCGGGGCTGGTCTACCACCCGGCCGTGCTGGGGCGCCTGGACATTCACTACAGCAGCCCCCGGCACCGGGTGGATGCCAGCCACACGCTGACGGTCGCCGCCCAGCTGGCCGACGGGCCTGTGCCCCTGGACTGGGACGACGGGTTTGAACTTTCGCTGGACCCCGACTCCCTGGGCGCCCAGCCGGCTCAGGGGGCGCAATTTGCCGAATTGCCCCCCGCCGCACGCAAACCGGCAGCTTTCAAGAGCTGGCAGAAAAACCTTTTGAGTTGGGTGCGTCAGCACCGGCCCCTGACCCTCTACAGTTCGAAACTTTACCCGTTGACCAGTCAGCCCGGCGAGCCCGAGGACTTGTTTCGCGGGCGCTTGGGGCAGGCCATGCGCGAAAAGCGCGACCTGGCGGTTGAAGGGCTGCGGCGCAGGTACGAACCACGCTTCAGCGCCCTCAAAAACCGCCTGATGCGCGCCGGGCAGGCGGTGTCCCGGGAGCAGGAGCAGGCCAGCGCGCGCACGGCCGAAACGGCTATTTCCTTCGGCAGCGCCCTGCTGGGCGCTTTTCTGGGCCGTAAAACCGTATCGGCCGGAACCACCTACCGGATGGGCAGCGCGCTGAAATCCGCCGGTCGGATGCAGAAGGAAAAGAGCGACGTGCTCCGCGCCCAGGAAACGGTTGCGGCCCTGCAGGCCGAGATGGCTGCGCTGGAAGAACGGTTTGCTGCGGACATCGCCGGCCTCGAGACCGCCCTGGACCCGGCAGCGGCCGAACTGGACGAGGTCCTGGTCAACCCCAAGAGCACGGACATCAGCCTGGAGATCTTCGGCCTGGTGTGGCTGCCCTTTCGCCGGGACGCCGGCGGCAAGCTGCAGGCCGACTGGCGGTGAAGGCCGCCCCTGCCCGGTTGCCGGGCGCGCCGCATCAGCCGTAAAGAAGCCCCAGGAAGTGGTTCATCTGCCGGAACCACCACGGCCAGTCGTGGTTGACGTCGCGGCCCCAGTATTCAACCCGGGCCGGGACCCCTTTGGCCCGCAAAAGGGCCTCCAGCTCGCGGGTGTCCGCCAGCGCCTCTTCATCCCAGGCCCCCTGGCCGGCGCAGACGGTGATGCTGCTGTCGCGGTAGCGCCGGAGATAGTGCGGGTCGTCGAGGCCCGGCAGGTAGCTCAAGGGGGAGTTGAAATAGACCGCGGTCATATCGCCGCCGCCCAGGTTGAATTCGCTGCGGTCCAGGCGGTAGAGGCCGCTTAAGGCGATGGTGCCGCCGAAGCTGTCGGGGTGTTTCAGGAAAAAGTTGAGCGCGTGGTAGGCGCCCATGCTGCAGCCGGTGGTCAGGGGGCGCAGGTCCGGGCCGCCGTGGCAGTGATCCCGGATGAAGGGCACGACCTCTTCGACGACGTAGCGGTCGTAGGCTTCGTGGCGGGCGTTGCGGGCTGCCGGCGGCACGCTGAAATCGTACCAGGACTCGGCATCGATGCTGTCGACGGTGAACAGCTTGATCTTGCCCGCCTGAATAAAGCCTTCCACGGCCGCGATCATGCCCATGCCCTCGTAGTCGAAAAAGCGCCCCCGCGAGCAGGGAAAGACGATGTAGGGCACCCCCCAGTGGCCGTAGACCTTGAGGGCCATCGCGCGCCCCAGGTGGCGGCTCCACCAGCTGTGATATTCCACCTGCATCGCATCCTCCCGTGGTCTGTCAGACGTCCGTGGCGTGAACGAACGCGACGATCTCCTCGATCACCGCCAGGTGCGGCGAGCGGAAGATGTAGCCGATGTCCCCCAGGGCGCTGCTGAAGACCCCGGGGACGGTTTCCACCATCAGCATCTGCCCGCCGTAGCGCGCCATGATTTCGGCGTGCGAATGGCGGTAGGGCAGGTGGTGTTTGCGGCTGGCATAGCAGCAGTGGTAGCGGCGGTCGGCCGCCAGTCCGGTGCGGTTGTGGACCAGCAGCTCGGCCCAGGCCCGGTAGACGTCGATGTCGCTGGCAAAGTTGAACATGTCGGTGGTATAGCCGCCCGGCGGCCGCAGGTTGACCTCCAGGGCGACGTACTCCTCGGCGGCGACCTGAAAAAATTCGATGTGAAAGAACCGCTCGCGCACCTCGAAGCTGCGCACGCAGGCCCGGCCGATGGCTTCCAGTGCCGGAGGGGTCTCGCGCAGCGAGTAGTAGGCGATGTGGCGCCCCTCGTTGACGGTTTCCATGATGCCCTGGCTGTAGCGGTGGGCGGTGTGAAACACGATCCGGCCATCACGGTCGGTGAGACCGTCGAAACTGTGGATCGTGCCGTCGATAAACGCCTCGGCCACGTAGGGTACCGGCGGCGGGGAGGCGAAAAGGCGCGCGAGATCGGCGTCGCTCTCAAGTTTGAAGGTGTCCAGGGCCCCCACCCCGGCATCGGGTTTGGCAATCATCGGATAACCGGTGCGGGCGGCCAGTTCGCGTGCGGCCGACAGGCTGGGGATCAGCCCGCCTTCGGCCACGCGCACCCCGGCCGCGCGGAAGCGGTCTTTCATGCCCGATTTGTGGCGCACGGCGGCGATGTCGGCCGGCCGCAGGCCGAAGATGTTGAAATCTTCCCGCAGGCGGGCCTCGGTGGCCAGCCAGTATTCGTTGAGGGAGTCCAAGCGGTCGATCTTGCCGTAGCGATGGGTGAACCAGCCGCAGGCGCGCCGCAGGGCATCGTCATCGTGCAGGTCCGGGACGCGGTAATAGTCACTCAGCGACGCCTGGACCGCCGGCGCCAGCGCCTCCCGGGGAACATCGGCGATGCCGAGCACGCTGGCGCCGAGCTGTTTCAAGTTGCTGCAGAACCGGTGGTACTGCGGCGGAAAATGGGGGGAAAGATAGACAACGTTCATCTTGGCGTTCTCCTGGAAGGGCCGGGTGGGGCAGCGCACCCGCCGCCGGCCGGGTTGGCCCCAAGCATAAGCACGGCGCCTTGCGGCCGCAACCCGGTGCCCCTCGCCGGCCGCCGGCTGCAGCGCCCGGATCAGCGGGCCTGGCCGTCGGCCGTGGTGGTGCGGGGCACAGGCCGGTGCAGCCGCCCCTGCAGGCGGCGCAGAAAGAAGCGGGTGGTGCTGGATGAGGCCAGATTGCCGCAGCACAGCGCCGCGGCGCCGATCAGGAAGCCCGGAGACCCCAGCCGCAGGGCGATGGCAGCGCTGGCGGCGACCGTCAGCATGAACACCACCTGTCCAGCGACCACGGTGGTCGGTTTGCGCACCAGTGCCGCCAGCCCTTCGCCCTGGGCGCGAAAGGCGACGCACAGCGGATAGGGGGCCAGTGCCAGGGCCGCCCAGCGGACCAGGGCCAGGTCGCCGGCCGGCAGTTTCTGCAGGCCGATATAGTAGAATTCGGCCAGCCCGGGCAGAATGAAGACCAGCGGCAGCGCACCCAAAACCGCGCCGGCCGCCAGGGAGAATTTGAGGGTCTGACGGTCGCCCTGGAATCGCGGCGCAAATGCCAGCACCACCTCCTGCAGCCGGGTGGCGCCGTAGGCCAGGGGCGTGGCCAGGCCCAGGGCCAGGTAGTAGACCGGCAGCATCTGTTCGGGTGCGGCGGCGCGGGCGATGACGGCCCCCAGCACGATGGCCGCAAAAGCCAGCAGATAGCCGCTGACCGAAAGCGGCAGGTTGAACCAGAAGACGTCGCGCATGGCCTGCGGGGCCGCCTCGCCGGGTTCCAGGCGCCGCAGAAAGGGCCGTGCCAGCAGGCTGGAGAGCAGCACCTCCAATCCCACCGGGATGGTCAGGCAGACGATCGCCCACAGCGGGCCCACCCAGCCGAGTCGACAGAACAGCGGCGAGAGCAGCAGCGTCAGCCCGATGCGCAGCAGGGTGGCGATACTGGCCCGGCCGGTCGCCCGGCCATTGTACATCGCCACCTGATAGGGGATCCGCATGAAAAAGAGCAGCTGAATGGGCAGGCTCGCCAGCAGCGTGATGCGCGCCGGCAGCTCGATCGACGGCGGCAGACCGATCAGGCCCGCAAACAGCAGGTGCGCCGGCAGCGGCAGGCAGAGCAGGGCCTGCATCAGCAGCACCGCGGCCGCAATCAGCCAGCAGACCCGCTGAAAGACCCGAAAACCGGCGGCGTTTTTGGCGAAAACCATGCCGGTGGTCACCAGACCGAAACCCAGGGTCCCCAGCAGGAACAAGACGGTTGTGGACTGGGCCAGGCCGGCGAGGTTGAGGGCCCCGCCTTCGCCGCGCGAGGCCACCATCGCCACCAGCGGGTAGGTCAGACCCTGGGAGGCCGACTGCAGGGCCAGCGGGGCAAAAAAGCGGACCAGGGCCGCCGGCTTTCGCGGCGGGGCGTCCGGAGGGCTGTCTTGTGGGGTGGCGGCTGATATCACGCTGGCCTCGAGGGGCGCCGGCCGCTGCCGGCTAAAATACCTTCAACAGCACAATCGCAATCTGAAAATAGATGGTGATGCCGACCGCATCGATGATGGTGGCGATGAACGGTCCGGCGGTCAGGGCCGGGTCCAGCCTGAGCTTCCTGAGCATCAGCGGAATCAGGGCGCCGGCAAGGTTGGCGGTCAGCAGGGTGGCCATCAGGGCCGCCGACACGATGCAGGCCAGGATCAGGTTGCGGTCCTGCAGGATGACCCGAAAATAGGCCATCAGTCCCAGAGCCAGCCCGAGGGCCAGGCCCATCAGCAGTTCGCGGCGAAAAATCCGCATGAAATCCCTCGGGTAGACCTCGCCCAGGGCCAGGGCGCGGACCACCATGGTGGCCGACTGGGTGCCGGCATTGCCGCAGGTCCCAATGACCATCGGGATGAAAAAGACCAGGGCCACCATCTGATGCACGACCTCGCTATTCCATTCCATGATGGTGGTGGAGAGCAGCGAGGTGAACAGCAGAATGGCCAGCCACCAGATGCGGTTCCAGAAAAGGCGCGTCAGCGGGCGTTTGAAGTATTCCTCTTCAAAGGGCACCACGCCCGAGATGCGGTGGAAGTCCTCGGTGCTTTCGGCCTCCATGATGTCGATGACGTCATCGACGGTGATGATTCCCAGCAGCCGGTTTTGGCCGTCGACCACCGGCAGGGCCAGGAAGTCGTACTTGGAGATCCGCCCGGCGACCTCTTCCACGTTCATGTCGTGCGGCACCGCGATCACGTGGCCCTGCATGATGGCTGCCAGCTGGGCCTGGGGTTTGGACATAATCAGGTCCCGCAGGGAGATCATCCCCAGCAGGTGGCGCAGGTCGTCGATGATGTAAACGTAGTAGATGGTTTCCTTGTTGGGGGCCTGCAGGCGCAGTTTTTCGAGCGCTTCGCGCACAGTGATGTGGGCCGGCAGAAACGCGTATTCGGTGGTCATGACCGCCCCGGCGGTGCCCTCTGCGTAGTTCCAGAGGCGTCTGATCTCGTTGCGTTCGGCCTGGGCGATCAGCGGCATCATGGTTTCGCTGACATCCGTGGCGACCGCCTTGAGCAGGTCCACGCGGTCGTCGGGCTGCATGTTTTCGATGAAGCGCAGCATGGTCTCGGTATTGCCGGCTTCGAGGCAGGCCTGTTGGATTTCGATCGTCAGGTGCGCAAAGATGTCGACCGCCCTGCGGTTGCCGACCTTCAGAAGGGTTTCGATGATTTCCAGCGGCGGCAGCTCCGCGGCCTCGATGGCCTCGGCGCTGTCGGACGGGTGCCAGTCGCGCAGGCCGGCGATGTCGATGCGGCCGTGGGTCTGGAACGGGTCGGTGTGGGGAGTTTCAAGCCGGAGGGCGGCGTTCATGGCGGCTCCTTCGCGTTCTGTTGTCCTCGGCCGGGGACAGAACGCCGGAGCGCAGCCGGTGACTATCGTCTCAAAGACGGCGACGGGCGGGCGTTGCGAGAGTCTTCCCGGTTGGTTGGACCCAGAGGATCAAATGGTTTCCGGTCGTCCCGGATGGGTGGCACGGACTACTGGAAGGGTCCCCTTCGTTCATCTTCGGTATCCTTTGTTGACGGTCTCGGTCTGCGCCCCGGGTCCGCGAAGCGCTACGCTTGAGGCGGCGGGACGGAACTCGGACATGTGGTACCGCTCAGCAAGCCGCCGCGAAAAACGCGGCATCCCACTGCTCGGCGGTGGGCAGGGTAAATCGTTCGTTTTCAAAATGCAAGCGGAATGTCGCCCGCGGGCCTCAAAAAACCGGTCTGGGCGCGCCTTTGGCGGGCGGCGCGGCGACCACTCCAGGACCTAACGCCCGGTGATGCAGAAAAGTCGGCAGTCGCCCAGGTCTCGATCAGGCGCTTCCGGGGATCGACCCTGTCCGCGATGGTGATGCTGTCCCACCAGCCGGTGCGGCGGCCATCACGAATCGCCTTTCAGGTGCTGTCGGCCCGATCGGGGATCATTGCCAGCCGGAAACCCACCGCGGGGCCGGAAAAACCGGTGGGGCAGCTGGAGCGGCGGGTGCAGCGGGCGCTCCAGGCGTCCAGGTTCCAGCTGCCGCCGCGGATCACCCGGTCCGCCCCCCGGTCCTTGCCTGTGTGCACCGGATTTTGCGGGACGTGCAGGCGGTAGGCCTCGTCCTGAAAACTGTCCCGGCACCACTCCCAGACGTTGCCGCTCATGTCGAAGAGCCCGAGGCCGTTGGCGGCCTTCTCGCCTACCGGGTGGGTGGTGCCCCCGCTGTTCACCTCGTACCAGGCGACCCGGTCGACTGCAAGCCCGCCCGCAAATTTTTCCTCCCGACCGCCGCTGCGGGCGGCAAATTCCCACTGGGCCTCGGAAGGCAGAACGACGTGGCGGCGACCCGGATTCAAGGCCGTCACCTTCTGGATGAAGGCCGCGACATCCTCCCAGGTCACCTGTTCCACCGGGCGTTCGTCACCGCAAAAGCGGCTGGGGTTTTCGGGCATCACCCGCAGCCACTGGGCCTGGGTGACCGGCGTGCGGCCGATGTAAAAGCCGTCCAGTTGAACCTCGTGCACCGGTGTTTCGTTTTCAATGCCGTCGCCGAAAGTGTCCCCCATCCGAAACCTGCCGCCGGGCACGAACACCAGTGCGATCTCCGTGGCCGCTTCGATGATCAGCGCTTCGGGTCGGCCGGGAGCGGGCGCGGCGCCCGCTGCCTTGCAGGCGGGGCAGCCGTCCTGGCCCGGCGCCAGACGGCGGCCGCAGCTTCCGCAAACCAGCCGCGCGCCGCACTCGGGGCAGCGCTTCCAGTTGTCCTTGACCGGCTGGTGGCAGCTTGGGCAGATTGGGCCGCCCAGGGGCGTTTCGCACACCGGGCAGAACTTCCAGGTGGCCTTGATCGGTTCTCCGCAGACCTTACAGACGGGCGCATGTGGGGCGGGTGTCATTCAGGCTGACTCCGTTTGGGGGGTGACGGTCGGCGCCTTGCAGCCGTAAAGGGCAGGGGTGGCGTGAAGGCAAAATTAAAGCCGCCGGGGCGCGGGCGTCAAGGGGCGCCTTTGCCCGCAAGTGGTGGGTGGGACATCGCCGGGCCGCATCTTCCGGGCGGGGGCCGTCGGGTCCGTCCTTGGACGGCCGGCGTGCGCCGGCTGTCGGCATCCCGGACAGTCGGCGCACGTCCGCAGCGATCAGGCGTCGGCCGGGCCGAAGGACCGCTGAAAAAGATCACTGATGGCCTGGCGGCCGTCGTCGGTCAGGTTGCGGGTGCCGGTGCCGGCGAAGGAACCGCCGCTGATCACCGGGGTGTCGGCCACCCAGCGGTTTTCTTTCCAGGTGAACCAGCCCCTGCGCTCCTGGTCGTAGACGCTCAGCGGGCGGTTGAAGAGCTTGGCCAGTTCGGCGCCCCAGCCGGTTCCGCCCTTGACGGTGCCGTCGGGCTGCAGCCAGCCGATGGTGATCACCTGGAAGCCGTTGTTGACCATGTGGAAAATAGACTGGATCACCTTCCGGATTTTGTCCGCCCGGGCGTAGGTT
>JAABRJ010000549.1 GCA_011390985.1 Desulfobacteraceae bacterium | reverse complement strand
CCGCCGCACCTGATCGGCCGTGCCGGCCGTCGGGCGCCCCCTTTTTCCCCGTTCACGCCCGACGGCCGGCTTCTCAGCCTGTCGACAGAAAATCCTTTTCCAGAAAAATCGTCCGCCGGTTGTCCCGCAGCGGGGCCGCCGGGCCGGCTGCGGCCCTCTGCCGGCGGTAGAGGGTTACCCGCTTATCGCTGTCCGCCCGGGCCGCTTCCAGGGCCAGGCGCGCCCGTCGCGTCAGCTCCTCACAGCTCTGAATCTCCGGGTCCAGGACGGCCAGGCCGATGCTGGCCTCTATTGGGGAAGCGCACCGACGTTGACCCAGCAGCGGCCCCAGCTCTGCGATTTCGCGCCGCAGCCGCTCCCCGAAGGCGACCGCCCGGGGGGCCTCAGCGTCCATGATCAGGGCCAGAAATCTGCCCTCGCCAAAGGGCATGACGCTATCCCCAGGGCCGCAGTGGTTGCGGATGATGCCGGCCACCAGGCGCGTCAGGGTATCGGCGGCCAGATGGTCCAGGGCCTGATCCGCAGGCTGAAAATTTTCGACGGCGACCAGCGCCACACACAGGTCGCGGTTGCGGGCGCGGGCCGCTTGATAGGCTTGCTGCAGGGCCGCGCCGATCGCCGGCCGTCCATTGCCGATGGTTTGGGTTGGCGCGGCACCCTCCGGCTGCGGGTTTGATGTTTCGACCGCCAGTTCGCGGCCCAGCCCCGCGGCCATGCGCGCGGCGGCCGCCAGCACGGCGTCGGTGAGCTTGGCGTTCCCAAAGGCGTTGTCGACCCACAGCATGCCCGCCATCTGGCCGCCGCAACGCAGTGGGATCACGCCGATTTCCGATACCTGCAGGCGGTTCAGGACGGGTTCGCGGGTTGCGGCGGAGCCGCGGATGATCCGCGGGGCGCCGTCCCGCAACGCCTCGAAAAGTGCGCCGTCCGCAGGGTTTAGTTGGATGTCGAAATCTGCCAAGGCGAGCCCCAACGGGCTGCGGTCCAGGCTGGCAATCGGCTGCAGACACTGTCGGCGGGCATTGAGACGCATCACCTGCAGGCGGTCGAAGCCGCAGGCCGTCGCAATGGACCGCAGGACGGCTGAAATCCGCTCGGGGGTGCCGGGGCGGGCTTCCAGGTTGGCCGCCGGCTGGGCCCAGACCTTGCGGGCCAGGAGGTCCTGCAGGTAGTGGTGTTTGGCGTTGAGCCGCGCGGGGGCCATGTCCAGGCCGAGGCCGTCTGGCTGGACGACCGCCGCCGCGGGCAGCTTGAAACCGTAGAATTCAGCGGCGGCCTTGAGGCCCTTTGACATCTCGGCCGTGATGGCGTTGCGGTCCAGCGTGTTGAGGTCGATCAGCGCCGTCACCTCCGGCTGCAGTGAGGGGCATTGCTGGAAATTGACCGATCCGAGGCCCTGGATCCAGGCGATGAAATTGGCCAGGGATACGATGGCGATCAGGGCCGACTCGTCCTTTGCAAGGTTCAGGTGGTCGAAACGCCCGTGGTGGAAAAGGACCGCCAGAACCAGGCGCTCGGGCAGCTGCCAGTGGGCGCAGAAAAAGGCACCCAGGTGGTCATGGCTGAGCCCCAAGAAGCGTGCCTCGTCCTCCACCAGGGTGCCGCCGTCCTCGGCGGCGTGGCGGCTGCAAAGATCGCTGTACCCCTTGCGGCCGTGTATCTCCAGGATGACCTTGCCCACATCGTGCAGCAGACCGGCGATGTAGGCCTCTTCGGGGTCCGCGGTTCCCAGGCGGCGCGCCAGGATGCGTGCCAGCTCCGCCACCGCCAGGCAGTGCTGCCAGAAAAAGAGGCGATCGAAACCGAAACCGGCGGCGGCTTCCTTGCGGATGATCTTTTCAAACAGGGTTACCCCCAGGGCCAGCGCGCGGATGCCGCCGAATCCCAGCAGGGCCACGGCCTGGGACACCGATGCGATTTTTTGGCGCAGGCCGTAGGCCGCGGAATTGACGATCCGCAGGATCTTGGCGGCCAGGCCGGGGTCGGTTTCGATCACGCGGGCGAGATCACGGGCACAGCTGCGGTCGTCAAGGGTCAGCTCCAGCAGCCGGGCGGCTACCAGGGGCAGTGACGGCAGCTGCAGGGTCTGCTGGTCCAGAACACTGCAGACCGCCTCGTGCGACGGCAGTACGGAAGCATACTTCATGGCACCCTGATGTCCAGGAATTGCGGTCGGGCCAGTTTTCGGCGGCTTCGCCAAGGGCGCGCGGCCGGGGGCTTTTCCGAAAGGAAAAAACTGTGTTCTCTATCGGTTGAAACCGCCCCGGGCTGAAGCGCGGTTGCCCTCCTTTCAACCCGCTTCGGGCGCCGTGCGGACCCCGGCGCCCGCGGCGCAGTATGCGGCGTAATCGCGGAAGCCTCGAACCCGGCGGTAATAGGCGAGAACGACCCCGGCGCGCTCCTTGCCGACGCCCGCCGCGAGGGCCCGCTTGAGGGTGATCAAAAGGTCGATATCGGCGGTGGCCCGCAGATAATGGAAGACCCGTTCGGAAAGGGTGAAGTCCAGTTTGTGGCTGAGCACCAGGATCCGGTAGGTGGAGATGAGCTTGTCGCACAGGCGCAGGGTGTTGAAGTCGAAGCGGCGGGCATAAATGGCGGCCCGGCAGCCGCGTTCGTAGAGGCGGTCGGCGGCCGGATCGTAGATCACGGCATTGGCGCTGAAGTCGATGTTGGCCAAGAGGTTTTCCAGCGTCGGGGGCATTGGAAACAGCCGGAAAACCAGGAAGTCGGCCAGCCGGCAGAGGTCGAAGCTGAAGGGTGAGTCGGGCGGCTGCCAGCGGATCCCCCCCATTTCGGTGACCACCCGCTCCCGGCGCAGCAGGCAGCGCGCCAGGCGGAACTCGGGCGGCAGGCCTGCAATCACAAAATCAAGATCCCGTGTTTCGGGGCTGCTGCCGTGGACCCGCTGCAGGATCAGGTTGCGAATCGCACCGCCGAAAAGGCACGCCCGCGCCCCCGGCGGCAGGGCGGCCGCCAGCCGCGCCAGCGGGCGGCGGACATCAGGCCGTGCCAGCAGCCGGCGGACATCGGCCTTGATGGTTTCCTCGCTGACCAGTTCGTCCACGGGATTCCCCCTCGTCCCTTGTTCTGCCCCGTCCTGCTCTCCGTCAGGTGGGCCTCGGCCAAAATAATCCTTCGTCCCGCCTGTCTTTTATGCCGTCTTCCGCTTCCCTGGAAACTCTGTTATGGTAGCCGCATGCAACCGCTCGGGAATCTCACCGCTCCGGTCATCACCCGCAAGGTCGGCCGGCACTGCCTTTCCTGCGGCGCGGAAATCGCCACGCGCCGCAAATACTATTGCTCCGTCGAATGCCGCCAAAAACTGCGGCGCTACCTGGCGATCTCGACCGGCCTTTTGCAGACCCTCAACGCCCGCTATGCCACCTTTTTTTTTAGCGACGTCCTTCTGGTTCTGGACCTTCTGCCGTATGACCGCGAAGCGGTCTTCAGCTTCATTCAACCCCGTTCGGCGCGGCGCACCCCGGCCGAGGATTTTTTTCGAATGAGCACCCGGCTGGGAAATCACTGGTGGGCTGAAAAGGAGCGCACCCGCAAACACTACCTGGCCTCCAGGCACCTGCTGAAGATGGCCCGGCGAAAGGAGGATGATCTCGGCAGTCTCCGACCCCGCGAGGAACTCCGCCCCACCATGCTCGGCGGTTCGCTGGTTCAGCTCAAGCTGCACCGGGAGGATCTCAACAGCCCGGAGCTGCACCGGATCATCAAAAGCGCCTTTCGCCGGCAGGCCCTGCGGCATCACCCCGACCGCGGGGGCAGCAGCGCCATGTTTCAAAAGCTGCACGCCGCCTACGAGCAGATACTCGAATGGGCCGAAAATCCGACCTTTACCACGAGCAGGGGCTTTCCGGACAGGTGGTTTTACGATGGCCGCACCAACCGCTGGGTGCAGCCGAAGCCGCTGACCGTCCGCAGATAGACGCGCTCAGCCCTGGTCTCGACCTTCAACCCTGGCGGCCGACTGGCCGACCTTCCTGCGAGCAGCTGATGATTCCGCAAACCGAAAACATCGACCGCCTTGAAATCGCTAAATTTGAGGCGGTGGCGCCCCGCTGGTGGGACCGCAACGGCGAGCTCAAATCCCTGCACGACATCAATCCCCTGCGTCTGGGCTACATTGCCGGCCGCACCCGACTGGCCGGTCGACGGGTGCTGGACGTGGGCTGCGGCGGCGGCGTGCTTTCCGAGGCCATGGCTCTGGCCGGTGCCCGGGTGACGGGCATTGATATGGGGCAAACCCCGCTGGCGGTGGCGGCCCTGCACGCCCGGCAAAGCGGCTTGGCGATCGACTACCGCCGCGCCACCGTCGAGGACCTGGCCGCCAGCCAGCCGGGGCGCTTCGACGTGCTGGCCTGCATGGAGCTTCTTGAGCACGTACCCGACCCGCCGTCCATCGTGCGCGCCTGCGGCCGGCTGGTGCGGCCGGGCGGGGATGTGTTTTACGCCACGCTCAACCGCACCCCCAAATCCTTCGCCTTCGCGATTGTCGGGGCCGAGTATCTCCTGCGGCTGCTGCCCCGCGGCACCCATGCCTTCGCACGCTTCGTCCGGCCCGCCGAGCTCGAGGGCTGGGGCAAGCAGGCCGGTCTGGCGCACTGCGATTTTACCGGCATGCAGTATAACCCCTTTACCCGCCGCTACCGGCTGGGGGGCACCCTGGCGGTCAATTACCTGGCCCACTTTCGCCGCCCCTGAGATCTGTCGGGCAACCACGTCAGGAGCTTTCGCATGCACCCTCCCATGTCCGACACCCGCTTGGCCAACTTGGCGGCCGCCATCATCCACGACGGCTTCAATTCATACCGGTCGCGCTTCGCGGCCGTCACTTGCCGCGCCAAGCGCCGCTTTGAAAGCCGCGACTGGCAGGGCATGCAGGCCGATACCGGCGAGCGCCTGGACCTCTACAAAACCGTTCTGGGCGGGGTGATCGAGGACCTTCGGCGCCTGCTCGCGGACCGCCTGGGCGAGCCGTCCCTGTGGGGTGTCACGAAGAGCGCTTTTTCCAGCCGTCTGACGGCCTCTGGCGACCGTGAGCTGGGCGAGACCTTTTTCAATTCCGTCACGCGCCGAATTTTCAACACCGTCGGTGTGGATGCGGCCGTCGAGTTCGTGACGACCGAATTCGAAAACCCGCCCGACCCGTTCCCGGAGTCGGTCTACGACGTCCATCGCATCGCCGGACCGGTGGCGCCCATGGTTCAGCGGGTCCTGGCGGCCGCCGATTTCAGTTGCCCCTTCCAGGACCTGGCGGCTGACGCCGAGCGGGTGGCGGAGCGGATTTGCGCCCGGCTATACGAAATGGGGCCCGCTGTCCGGCTGCTGCGGCTGGAGGTGGTCCGCAGCGTGTTTTACCGGGAAATGGGGGCCTACCTGGTCGGACGCCTGGTCACGGACAGCGGTTGGGTGCCGATGGCGCTGGCGCTGCTCAATCCGCCCGCGGGGGTTACCGTGGACGCGCTGCTGCTGAGCGAGACGGCCGTCAGCATTCTCTTCAGCTTCACCCGCTCGTATTTCCACGTGGCGGTGCCGCAGCCCCATGCCATGGTGGACTTTCTGCGGAGCATTCTGCCGTTCAAACCCTTGGCCGAACTCTATATTTCACTGGGGTTCGACAAGCACGGCAAAACCGTGCTCTACCGCGACCTGCTGGCCAACACCACGGTCTGCGGCCAGCCCTTTCGGATCTCACGAGGCAAGCGCGGGCTGGTGATGGTGGTTTTTGATATGCCGAGCTATGATGTGGTCTTCAAGCTGATCCGGGACCGCATCGCGCACCCCAAGGAAACCACCCGGCGGAAGGTCATCGCCGCCTACGATTTCGTTTTCAAGCACGACCGCGCCGGTCGGCTGCTGGATGCCCAGTCTTTCGAGCACCTGCAGTTCGACTACGCCTGCTTTGACGGACCGCTGTTGGCCGAGCTGGCGGGTTCAGCTGCGCGCACGGTCCGCATCGAAGTGGATCGGGTGGTTGTCGGGCACGTTTACCTGGAACGGCGGGTGACGCCGCTGGATCTTTATCTGCAGACGGCCGAGCCCGAGGCCGCCCGGGCGGTGGTCGTGGATTACGGCAATGCCATCAAGGACCTGGCGCGGATCAATGTTTTCCCGGGGGACCTGCTGCTCAAAAATTTCGGGGTCACCCGCCACGGGCGGGTGGTGTTTTACGATTATGACGAACTTTGCCCGCTGCTCGCCTGCAATTTTCGCAGAAAGCCGCCTTCCCGCCGCTACGAAGACGAAATGGCGGCCGAACCGTGGTTTACGGTGGGCGAGGCGGATGTCTTCCCCGAAGAGTTTCGGGCCTACCTGGGGCTTCCTGGCCCGCTGGAGGCGGAATTCATGGCGCACCACGCCGATCTCTTCGATGTCGACTTCTGGCTGCGGACTCAGGCGCGCATCCGCTCCGGCGAGCGGATCCACATTTTCCCCTATGCAGACGTTCTGAGGCTGGAGCGCGCCTGACGGACGGTCGTCGGGGTTCGCACGGCGCGGCGCAGCTTCAGGGCTATTCCTGGAAAAGCTTGGCGGCTTGCTCGATGTCCTCCGGGCAGAAGACAAAGAGGCACCTGGATTCCGGTCCCGCCACCGATCCGTAGACGTAGTTGATGTTGATGCCTTCCTTGCCGAATTTGGCGGTGATTTCGGCCAGGGTGCCGGGCCGGTTCTCCAACTCGACGGCGATAACCGGGGTGATATCGAAGAGGTAGTCTTCGCGCGAGAGGAGGTCGATGGCCTTGTCGGTGCTGTCCACCAGCAGGCGGACAAGGGCGAACGCGGCCGAGTCGCGCCGCATGGAGTTGTAGCTGGCTACCGATGCGATCCGTTTGAGGGATTTGCCCCGCCCCTTGAACAGCTCCTGCACGTAGCTGGAAGCGTCCTGAATGGTGAGGGCGTCGATGTTGATCTTCTCTTTGGCGAAAAGCGTCGCCAGTTTGGCAAGTTCACCCGGTTCGTTCTTCATGAAAAGCTGGATTTCGGTCCTGACCATGTTGCCTCCTGTCTCTGGGGTATATTACTGTCATCTAAAAGGGCTTAGCGGCCTTTGCCATAAAAACGGTGGCCTTCGACGGGCGGTGCATCCCGGCCCGGCTGCGGTGCTCGGCGCTCGCATGCGTCGGGCATTCCCGCTGCTCGCACCTTGCGGTCCGCAGGCCTCAGGCTTCTCGGTGCGACACCGTTTCAGGGTCGCGACCACTTTGGGTCTGCGGGGCGGCGAGATCTCAGAGAATCACCTTTTCCCGCACCGCCCGCACAATGTCGTCGGGGTCGTCCATGACCTTCAAAATATCGAGGTCCGCGGCTGAAATCAGGCCGCGGAGCGCCATCTGCTGCCGGATCCAGTCCAGCAGACCCGACCAGTAGTCCGATCCCACGAGGATGATGGGATGGGGGTGGATGCGGTGGGTCTGGATCAGGGTCACCGCCTCGAAGAGTTCGTCCAGCGTGCCGAAGCCGCCCGGCATGAC
>JAABRJ010000548.1 GCA_011390985.1 Desulfobacteraceae bacterium | reverse complement strand
GGCATGACGACGTAGGCGGTGGCATATTTGACCAGCAACACCTTGCGGGTGAAAAAATATTTGAACTCCAGCCGAATCCGGGTATAGCGGTTGGGTTTTTGTTCGAAGGGCAGACGGATATTGAGTCCCACCGATGTGCCGCCCGCCTCGAGAGCGCCCTTGTTGGCGGCCTCCATCACGCCCCCGCCCCCGCCGGTAATGACGGCGAAATCGGCCTGTGCAAAGCGCGCGGCGATGGCTTCGGCTTTGGCATAGGTCGGGTCTTCGGGGGCGATGCGGGCCGATCCGAAGATGGTCACCGCCGGTCCGAGGTCGTGCAGGGCCTCGATGCCGTCCACGAATTCCCCCATGATCTTGAAGAGGCGTGAGGATTCGCCAATTCTAAGGTCGTCGATGAGAAACTGGTTTTCCATCCACCCATCAGAGACCGGCGCCGTACGATGCGCGCAGCGAGGCCTTATGCGGTTGATAATTGGTGTGAAATTAAAATATTGTCCAATAGTTAGAACTCAGAGAAGCTAACAGGATTTTCCAGCCTTGTCAATGATTTCACGTTGACATATTCAATCCGGACTGGTACTTAAGCGTCTTCCGTTGGGGGCGCGCCCAAAAAAACAATACCACCGGATGGCGTCGGGTTTTGGTTTGTCTGCAGGCATTCCGGCGGCGCATTTCCGGATATGGACCGGTGGATGGTGCACTGTTGACGAGCTAAAAGACCAGCCGCTGGGGTTGTTGTTTTTTGCCGCGGTCCGAAGATCCCTTGAAGCGCTATCCGCCCTCTCCCTGCCCACCGCATCCTGCACCATGAGGCTAGGCCGAGGGCTTTTGAATGTGGGCCGGCC
>JAABRJ010000547.1 GCA_011390985.1 Desulfobacteraceae bacterium | reverse complement strand
ATTCTGCTGCAGGGCGCGCACGGCGGCTGGGATATAGGCCTCGAAAAAGGGTTTGCCCTTTACCCGGCTGAGGTGGCCGAAGGCCCCCAACATCTGCAGGTTGCGGCTGAGCGCGCAATAGGCGTAGCCGGTCAGAAAGCGGTCGTGGTCATCGCCCCCCAGCCGCTGGCCGGCATAGGCCAGCAGCCCCCGCTGGACCGGTTGGGGCAATTCGACGTAGGGGTCGATCAGGAGCGCTGCCAGGTCGTACTGCACCGGCCCCGGGCGCGCCCCCTGGAAATCGATGAACCAGGGGCCGTCGTGGTGCCACATGATGTTGCGCGACTGGCAGTCGCGGTGAATCAGGCCGTCCAGCCCGTGGGCCAGAAGGCCGTCTGCCAGGGCGCTGAACTCCGCCTGATATTCAACCGGAGACACCTCCCAGCCCAGATAGCCGCCCACAAAGGCCGTCAGGAAATAGCGGCACTCACGCTCCAGGATCAGCTGGCGGTCAAATCTCGGGCTCTGGTAGGCCCAGACCGGATCAAAGCCCGCCGCCCCCCGGGTCCACAGCGGCAGGGCCGCGTCGATCACCCGCCGGTAGAGCGCCGTCAGATCGTCGGCCGAGGTGCAGTGTCGGGCGACCTGCTGGAGATTTTCATCCCCCAGATCCTCCATGAACACCAAGCCCGAAAAGGCGTCGTGAACCCCGATGACCGGCACCGGCACCCCTTTTTGATGGAGGTGGCGGCCGATGGCGATGAAGGCATCGGCCTCGCAGGTCTCCAGGCTGGGGCGGATACCGTGATCGGCCAGAACGAGGGAGCGGTTCCCGCAACTGAGACGGTACCAGGATCGGTCTGAACCGTCACCGGCCAGCTGACGGCAGGCGATCGCGGCCGCCGCCGGGGGCGGGGCTTCGGGCCAGCGGACGCGGAAGGCCCGCACGGCCAGATGGTCGCGCGCCGCCCGGCGGTAGCGCCCGGGGGTGCCCAGATCGTCCCACTGGCAGGGGCCGGGTACGAAGGCCCGGATTTCCCGGCCGCCGGTTATCAGCCGACGGAAAGCGTCAATGCTGCTGGAAAAAACACCCTGTGGGATCAGGTCCAGGAGTTCGGGGTCCAGCACCTGGATGCCGGTGAAGGTCAGCCGGCGGGCCGCCGCTTGCGAGCCGTCGAAATCGGTGACCGTCCCTCGGGCGCTGACGCCGACGGTGTTGAAGCGCGGGCAGTCGGTCAGCGCCAGCGTGACGGGGTCCGGGTGGCCGCGGTGAAACCGGTGGACCGCAGCGGGATCGATATCGGTCAGGATATCGCCGTTGACCACCAGGAACGGCCGTTCGTCCCAGAAATCAGCGAGATTTTGAATGGCCCCGCCGGTGCCCAGAATTTGCGGTTCGAAGCGGGTTTGGACCGGGACCGGATACTGCCGGGACTGCAGAAAAGCATCGATTCGGCCCCGCAGGTGGTGGGTGTTGACCATCACGGCCTCACACCCGCCGGCGATCAGCTGCCGGATCAGGCGGTCCAGCAGGGGACGCCCGTCGATGGGGAAAAGCGGCTTGGGGGTATGGTCGCTGTAGGGTCTGAGACGGGTTCCGTATCCCGCTGCAAGAATTAAGGCTTTCATCTATTTTCTTAAAGTATGACTTAAACCTTTTCAACCGGTTCCATGCCCAGGCGCCGCGGACAAAGCCCTCGAATGCCGCTTTTCAACCCCACCGCCACACCCCTGGCCACGCGCCGCCCACAGGCTCAGGGCGGCAGGTAGCCGAGGTAGTTCTGCACCTTTTCAGCGTACAGTTGAATCTTTTCTTCAGCTTCGGCATTTTTGATGCCGTGGTAGTTGAAATAGTCGACGGCGTTGACGTAATTGATCTTGGAGAGCGCATCGATGCGCGCCACCGCCTTTTCCTTGAACATCCGACTGCCCAGCGACTGCACCTTTTTCAAGCGCTCTTTCTTGTCCAGCTCCTTTTTACTGACCCGCATAAAGGAGTTGAGGGTGATCCAGTAGGACTCGAAGAAGGGCTTCAGAAAACTGGCAAACTGGCGAAGCTTGCGGTAGCCGACCGAGGTCAGCTGGTAGGTGTCCGGCAGGCTGCGGTGCGGCATCAGGATCGCCTCATCGATAAAAGCCTTGAGGGTCTTGCGGACGAAATACTCGGGGGTGCGGTCGACGTCGTAGGCGAATTCGTTTTTGAAGAATTCCTGGATAAAGCGGTACTCGCTGTGAAGATCGACGGCTGAAAACTGAAAGGCATCCTTGCCGAGGATAACCAGGCCCGTGATCGCGGCGGGGATGAAAAACGCGATGCAGTTGTTCTGGTAGTAGGACAGCGCCGAGCGTTTGTGCAGAATGATCTTGAACTCGGTTTCGCCCTCGATCTCCTCCTTTTT
Organism: Desulfobacteraceae bacterium; assembly: GCA_011390985.1. GTDB lineage: Bacteria > Desulfobacterota > Desulfobacteria > Desulfobacterales > JAABRJ01 > JAABRJ01. The sequence continues at coordinate 5,966 of JAABRJ010000547.1, read as the reverse complement.
GGCGTCGATCTTCTCGATGAATTTGCTCTGAACAAAGGAGTCGAGAGCATTTTCAATCGCCCGGGTCTGGTCCATCAGGAGCGTGTCAGCCAGAGGCGCGTCCTGGGAGGAGAGATAATTCAGGTAGGTTTCGATGATCTCCGAGAGCTGCTGGTAGGTCAGACGCTCCTTGGAGGCGTTGAGCAGGGCGCTGGCCGCCAGGGCATGCGGTGTGACCACGGTGACGGCGTTGATGGCGTTGATGATCCGAAAGCCCAGGTTGCGGCAGAGGATGTTCTGCTCCTTGCTGGACATTTTCTCGAAGGGCGTATCAAAGCGGGTCAGGACGTCTTTGATGGAAATCGGTTCATTGAACTTGATGTAAATCCGCCCGAACCGTTTTTTGAGAAATTTGCGCGCCTTGAGGACCTGCAGAAAATTCTCCGGCTCTTTCTGCCCGCCCTCGATTTCGCGCAGGTAGGCGTTTTCTTCCAACACCCGGTCATACCCGATGTAAATCGGGGCGAAGATCAGGTCTTCGCAGACGCCTTCACGGTAGGCATTCAAAATGATGGAGAGCAGGCCGAGCTTGGGCAGGAACAGCTTGCCCGTCCGGCTGCGCCCGCCTTCGATGAAAAACTCGATATTGAAGCCCTCCGCCAGCAGCCTGCAGACGTATTCCGAAAAAACCTTGGAATACAGGACGGCGCCCTTGAAGCTGCGGCGGATAAAAAAAGCCCCGCCGCCCCGGAAAAAGGGCCCCAACGGCCAGAAGGAGAGATTTTTGCCGGCCGCGATGTGGGGGCACGGCATGTTGTTGGTGTAGAGAATGTAGGAGAGAATCAGGTAGTCGATATGGCTCTTGTGGCACGGAATGAAGATCACGGGGCCGCGCTGGGCCATGGTTTTGACCCGGTTGAGGATGTCGAGATTGACGGTCACGCCCTCAAACATCGACTCGAGAATCCAGCGCACCAGGATGGCACCGAATTTAATGACGAAGTTGTTGTACTTGGCCGCGATTTCATCGATGTAGCCGTCGGCCTCCTTGCGGAGCTTGTAGAGCGGTGTCTCACGTTTGACCGCAAACTGCTCCATGAACTCCTGCAGTCTTTCGCTGGTGAGGATCTGTTCCTTTAGCTCCTCACGGGTCTTGAGGATCGGCCCGGTGATGCTCTGGCGGTGGCGGTTGATCTGCTGCAACAGCTGCTGCCGCAGCACCACTGCCTGCTGCTCCAGGTCACGTTCGCGGATCTCCGGGGTTTCGATAAATTCGCGCAGGTCAAGCGGCTGGGAGACCTCCACGAACACGTTTCCGGGATTCTTGAAAAGGACCATGACCTTGCGGATCTTGCCCGGGTTTTCACGGGATCCCAGAAAAATATCCAGAATCGAGGGGATCGAACGGTACGGTTCCCGGCCGAAGAGCATCAACTGCGGCACCAGGAAAATCGGCCGGTCAAGGGTCTTTTGAATTTCAATCAGATACTGGACCGGATCGGTTTGGGCTTTCACGAAGCGGCGGTAAAATCCTTTTTTTTCAACCAACGAGAGGAATGCGGTCCGGCCGTTGGCCATTTCGTCGCGCAAATAGCCGCTGCTGTATGGGTCGAGCAGTTTCCAGTGCCCCAAAAAATAGTGCAGATGGGCCAGCAGCATGCGCAGACAGCGCGACACGGGCTGCCAGGTCAAAAAGCGGTAGTCCAGCCCGATTTCAGGGTAGCGCAGTTTCTCCCGCTGATAGCGCGTGAAATAAAACCAGAACTCGAAGAAGCTCTTGTACTTGCCGGTGTAAACGATGGTCGCCTCCGGCGGCAGCCCTTTCAGGATCGCCAACTGACTGTCGTCGACCTTGATTCCGGAGTAAAACATGTTCATCAGCAGCCCCGCCAGAAAACCGATCTTGGCGGGGACCGTGCAGCTGAAATGGTGGTGGGTCCCCTGCAGGGCCTTGTCGATCCACTGCCGAAGCCTGCTGCGGGCCGGAGCCGAAGCGCCTGGTTGTGATTGATCCATTTTGCGATCCGCTTAAATGTTCGATGATGGCTGCTGACACCGGTGATTGCGGCACAAAGGCGGGCGAAGTTGGCCCTTTGGGCGCCACACCGATGACGAACTGAAAGGGCAAATAGGGTGGCCGGGGGAGAACGAGATTTCTTGAACTAACAAAAAGGCGGCGGGTTTGCAATAATTCATTTTCAAGCCCGGCGCCCCGCAGCGGCCCCCGACCGGCTTGCAGAAAGGGCGCCGCGACAAAATTTAGGCTTGCGTTACCGCTGAGGTTGTGGTATTTCCCTATATCATTTTAAAAACGACTTTTAAAACAGCATATCTACCGGATATTATTTTAAATTCAGCCGCGCTGCTGCAAGTCAAAGTCAGGCGGGTATGCATGTGCTGTTGTTCATCGAAAGTGGTCTACCCCAGACACATCTGAACAAGGGCTATTCACCGGGAAGCGGGACATCTTAGTCGAGAAAATACAACTCAATCATGGCTACGTTAAAGGAGGATGATTTTCTATGAAAACGTTAATTGGTGGGGCAGTCGGTGCTGTTCTGGGTCTCATTGGCCTGTCGGTGTGGTGGAAACCTTTTCTGCAACTGTTGGCGGGCGCAATCCCGATCATGCTTCTGCTCGGCGGTGGGCTGGCGCTTTACCTGGGCTTTGATGAACTCAAAGACTCCTGGAAAAAAGATGAGACGACAACCGATACGACCGAGAGCGCCACGGATGACGTTGATAAATACAAAAAGGAAATCGACGACCTCAAAAAAGAGATCGAAACCCTGAAGACCGAAAAAGACTGATCCCAATATAGGCTTAGGCCGCAACAAAAAACCCTGCACAGGCGCGTGTGCAGGGTTTTTTGTTGCGGCGCGCCCATGTGGGCTTTGCCGCAATTTCCGCTCTGGGTGCGGGGCCATTCTTGCGGGGGCGTCAGCGATAGAGCAAAAACGCCTCGCGCAGGGCCTTGAAACGGTTGAGTTCAGGTTCCCAGCCGGCGGCCAGGGTGTCAACCGGCACCCCCGCTTCCAACTGCCGATGCAGGCTGATGGAGCCTGTGAGCAGTACGATCGGCAGCTTTTCGAATTCGTACTCGTATGGCGGCTGCCTCCAGGCGAACTGCGCGGGATGACAGGCCAGGACGGCCCGCAGCAGTTCAAGCGCGGTCTCGTAGGGTCGGTAGCGCGCCGGATCGGTGACGTGCAGTTGAAACCCGCGGCAGGCGCTGCCGGCCCATTTGTTGGCGGTCGGCTCGAATACCAGCGGCCGCAGCCAAACCCCGGCGCGGTTCTCTTTCTCCATGGCTGCCAGAATTTTGCGGGTGTCAAAAAACGGGGCGCCGAAGACCTCGAAGGGCTGGGTGCCCCCGCGCCCTTCGGAGACATTGGTCCCCTCCCACAGCACCTGGCCGGGATAGACCAGGGCCGAGGCCGGCGTGGGCAGGTTGGGCGACGGGGGCACCCAGGGAAGACCCGTTGCCGCGAAATCCATCGACCGCCGCCAGCCCGTGAGCGGCATCACGTCCAGGTCGCAGCCGATGCCGAAGGCCTGGTTGAAGAGCCCGGCGATCTCCCCCATGGTGAGCCCGTGGCGCATGGGGATGGGGTAGCGCCCCACAAACGAGGCCGTTTCGGGGTCGAGGCAGTTGCCTTCCACCCGGACCCCGCCGATCGGGTTGGGGCGGTCCAGGATCACGACCCGCTTGCCGTATTTTCGGGCGGCCTCCAGGCAGTAGGATACGGTGTAGACGAACGTGTAGACCCGCGTGCCGACATCCTGCAGGTCCACCAGCAGGACGTCGATCGGCGCGAACATCTCTTCCGTGGGTATCCGCGTCTGGCCGTAGAGACTGAATACGGGCAAACCGAAAACCGGATCGGTGATGTGCTCCGACTCGATCATGTTGTCCTGCTTTTCAGCAAAAAAACCATGCTGAGGGGAGTAGAGGGCTTTCAACTGGCCGGGAAAGCGGGCCTGAATCAGGTCGCGGGCGTGACGCAACCGGCGGTCGACGGAAGCCGGGTTGCACAGCAGCCCCAGCCGCCGTCCGGCCAGCCAAGCCGGGGGACTGGCCAGCAGAGTTTCGAGGCCGGTTTGAACGCTGGGCATCATTTTTTCCTCTTTTTCGGTCAACCCGTTTGAAGCCATTTTGGATCCGAACCGCATCCAGGGATTGTTTTTAACATATCCGGAGCGGCGCCCCAAACAAAATTCGGCTGCGGTGCACGCGCCACCGCGGGCCCCCACCGGCCGGAAAACGTCCGGAAGGAGGCGGGGTCGCCTTCTTCCACCCACCGGCTTCAAAAGGCTTGACATTATTCCCATTAAAAAATAGTGAACTAGTTTTGTTTACTTTCACGCGAGGCAAACTGGTGGGACTTAATTTAAAAGGTGTCGTAATCATCGTCGGCAATTACGGCAGCGGCAAATCCGAAGTGGCCGTCAACCTGGCGGTGAACTGCCGGCGCAATGGCCGCTCGGTCCGGATTGCCGACCTGGACCTGGTCAACCCCTACTTCAGAACCCGTGAAGCCCGCCAGCCGCTGGCGGCGCTGGGTATCGAGGTCATCCTGCCGCCGCAGCGTTATCTGCACGCGGACCTGCCCATCCTGGACCCTGCCGTTGCGGGGGCTGTCCTGTCGCCGGGCGATATCACCATTCTGGACGCGGGCGGCGACGGTGTCGGCGCCACCGTGCTGGCGGCGCTGGCCGATGCCTTCCGGGACCGCCCGGCCCGCATGCTGCAGGTGGTCAATCCCTACCGGCCGTTTACCGAAACCGTCCAGGGCTGCCAACAAATTCGCGCCCAAATCGAATCCGCCGCCCGCATGGCGGTCGACGGCATTATCGGCAACGCCAACCTGATGGACGAGACCACGCCCGGTCACATCTACGATGGCTACCAATTCGTCCGGAACTTGGCCGCCGCTATGGGGCTGCCGCTGGAATTCATCACCGCGGCGGCGCCCTTGTTGCCCCACCTGGACCGAAGCCGGCTTGACTGCCCCCTGCTGCCCATCGAGCGCCAACTGGTGACACCCTGGGTCAAGGCGGCGCCGCTCGGACCGAAAAACCTGCGGCTGGTATGACCCTCAAAGCCGCAGGGGTCGGCAATCCCACCTTTCCTATGACAAGGAGTTCAAGATTCATGGAGTATAAACACATTATCGACAGCGATCGGTGCAAGGGCTGCGGGCTGTGCGTGGACATCTGCCCCAAGAATGTCCTGGAGATTTCCAAGCAGGTCAACACCAAGGGCTATTTCCCGGTTCACCAGGCGCGGCCCGAAGACTGCATCTTCTGCTCGGCATGCTGCATCATGTGCCCGGACGTGGCCATCACCATCACCGCAATTGCCGCGGAAAAGGCGGATCAAAGTTAAGACGGAGAAAGAAAAATGGGCAAGATTTTGATGAAAGGAAACGAAGCCATCGGCGAGGCGGCCATCAGGGCCGGCTGTCTCAACTACTTTGCCTATCCGATCACCCCGCAGTCCGAGGTGGCCGAGTATCTGGCCCGCCGGATGCCCGAGGTCAACGGTGTCTTTCTGCAAGGCGAGAGCGAAGTCGCTGTGGTTTACATGCTGTTCGGGGCCGCCGGCTGCGGTGAACGGGTGTTCACTTCTTCTTCGAGCCCGGGCATCAGCCTGATGAGCGAAGGCCTCAGCTACATCGCGGGCGCCCAGCTGCCGGTGGTTTTCGTCAACATCATGCGCGGCGGCCCGGGCCTGGGCGGAATCCTGCCCTCCCAGGGCGATTACTTTCAGGCCACCAAGGGCGGCGGGCACGGGGATTACCGCCTGCTGGTAATGGCGCCCGCCAGCGTTCAGGAAACCGTCGAGATGGTCATGCAGGCCTTCCCGTTGGCGGAAAAATACCGCAACCCGGTAATGATTCTGGGCGACGGGTTGATCGGCCAGATGATGGAGCCGGTCGCCTTTCCAGACCACCTGCAGGTACCTGCCAGCGAGAAAAGCGCAT
>JAABRJ010000546.1 GCA_011390985.1 Desulfobacteraceae bacterium | reverse complement strand
CCTGGAAGTCGAAGGGGTGATCGAGGAGGCCGTGCGGGCCGTCTTGGAAGGCCAGAGCTTGCGGCATCTGATCAAGCGCAACCGGACCGCCTGCGCTGCGGGCTGTACGGGAACCGGCGGCGGCTGCGGCTGAGAGCGGGCAGGTCCCGCTGGAACGTTTCAAAACATCCGGAAAGGGAGGAGTGAAAATGGAAAAACCGAAATATCACATCTGCGTCTGTGCCAGCTTCCGCGCCGGCGGCGACCCCAAGGGCGTCTGCCACAAGAAGGGATCCAGCGGCTTTTTGTCCTACATCGAAAACGAGATCCTGGAACGCGGCCTGGACGCCCAGGTGACCAGCACCGGCTGCATGAAGGCCTGCGACTACGGCCCGGTGATGGTCGTCTATCCCGAGGGCCACTGGTACGGCAACGTGGACAGCGAAACAGCCATCGACGATATCCTGGACGCATTGGAGGGCGGCGGACCGGCCGCACAATACCTGATCGCCTGAAGACGGGGCGCACGGAAAGGCAGCGACAGATGAAACTACTGACAAATCCACGCCGGCCGGAGTGGGTGCAACTGATCCGCGAGGGCGACCGCTTTCTGCGTACCGCCTTGAACGGCTCGCGGCGCCCGCAAATCTTCAACAACGAACTGCGCTACGGGATCCTGGCCATGGCCGTCGAAAAATACCTCGTGGGGGTTTTCCGCTACCACGGGACCATGCCCGAAGGCCACACCTTGGGAAGCCTTGCCGCAGGCGCCGACCGCATCGTACCGATGGCGGCCCGCCTGCGCGCGGCCATCCAGCGGATTGAAGACTTCCAGGAGCTCTGCTCCCTGGAGACCTATCACCGCAAGGCGCCCGAAAATGGAGAGCTAAGCCGCATGCTGCAAACCGGCGAAGAGGTGCGCGGGTATGCGACGGGCGCCCTGAGCACAACCGAACCGATAGCGCCAGACATAGCGGACAGGAGGAATTTTTTGACATGCCCCCCCACAGCCCCCTAAAAAACGTCTGGCTGATCGACACGACCCTGCGGGACGGCGAGCAGGCCGCCGGGGTGGCCTTTCGCCCGGCAGAGCGCCGCCGGATCGCGGAGGGGCTGGCCGCCGCCGGGGTGGACGAACTCGAGGTGGGCATCCCGGCCATGGGGACCGAGGCCCGGCGGGAGATCCGGGACCTGGTGCAAGGCGGCCTCGGCTGCCGTCTGACCAGCTGGTGCCGGGCAACGCCCGAGGACATCGGCCAGGCGGCCGGCTGCGGCACCGACGGGGTCCACATCAGCTTCCCGGTGTCCCCGATTCAGCTCCGGGCCCTGGAGCGCAGCCCCTCCTGGGTCCTTCAGGCCCTGGAAAACCTGGTCCCGTTAGCCGCCAGCAGGTTTGCCTTCGTTTCGGTGGGCGCCCAGGACGCCACCCGGGCGGAGCCCCCCTTTCTCGACCGCTTCGTTCGTCTGGCGGCGGCCTGCGGTGCCCAGCGGGTGCGGCTGGCCGACACGGTTGGGATTGCGACTCCCCTGGGGGTCACCCGCATGCTGCGCCGCCTGCGCCAGACCGCCAGACCGCCCCTGGCGCTGGAGTTTCACGGCCACAACGACTTGGGCATGGCCACGGCCAACGCCCTCACAGCGGCGGAGGCCGGTGCCGCGGCGCTCAGCGCCACCCTCAACGGTCTGGGGGAGCGGGCCGGAAACGCGCGCCTGGAAGAGTTGACCACCGCCCTGCCGTTTGCCGCCGGCCGCAGCTGCCGAGCGCAGACCGCGCGCCTGCTGCCCCTCTGCCACTACCTGGCCGACATCACCCGCCGTCCGATTGCAGCCGACAAACCCGTTACAGGCGGCGCGGTGTTTGAGCATGAATCCGGCATCCACATTCACGGCCTGCTGAAGGATGCCGCCACTTATCAGCCGTTTGCACCCGAAGCCGTGGGCCGCGGGCCCGCAACCTTCGTCGTCGGCAAGTTTGCCGGCAGCACGGGGCTGCACCACCTGCTGGCGGCCGCCGGCATCGAGATCAGCCGCAGCCAGGCGGCCCACCTGCTGCCGGGAATCCGGGCCACCGCTACCCGCAAGGGCCGGGCGCTCTCGATGCCCGAGGTCCTGCGCCTGTGCCGCAAGAGCGGTGCGGTCTCGGCCGCAGCGGGCCGCCGCCTCGCCCCCGGTTCGCCCGCTCAGCGATAGAGTTTGTAATCGATGCTGAATTTTTTGGCCTTGTAGCCGAACTTGCGGGTCGTGGTCTTGAGCAGTTCGGCGGCCTGGGTGGTGTTACCGCGGGTGTTTTTGAGGGCGTCGATCAGCATTTCTCGCTCGAGATTGTCGACCGCCTCTTCCAGGGAGCGTTTGGGCAGGGTGTCGGACTCCTTGCCGGTCTGCAGGGTCGGCGGCAGGTGATAGCTGTGGATGACCCCCTCCTCGCAGAGCAGCACCGCGCGCTCGATGCAGTTTTCCAGTTCGCGCACGTTGCCGGGCCAGTGGTAGGCCATCATCATGTCGATCGCCGGGGTGGAGAAGCGCATGATTTCCTTGGCGTTTTCGCGGGCATATTTTTCCAGGAAAAAATCCGCCAGCAGCAGGATGTCGGTTTTGCGCTCCCGCAGGGGCGGCATGTAGATGGGGAAAACGTTGAGGCGGTAATAGAGATCGCCGCGGAAAGTCTCGTGCTCGACGGCCTGCTCCAGATTCTTGTTGGTGGCCGCCACGATGCGCACGTCGGCGGTGATGGTCTTGTGGCCGCCGACGCGCTCGAACTCCTTTTCCTGGAGGACCCGCAGCAGCTTGGCCTGCACGTCGAGATCGATCGAGCCGATCTCATCCAGAAAGATGGTGCCCTTGTTGGCCATTTCGAACTTACCGAGCTTCTGCTTGATGGCGCCGGTGAAGGCCCCCTGTTCGTGACCGAAAAGTTCGCTTTCGATCAGGTTGGCGGGCAGGGCCGCACAGTTGACCTTGACGAAGGGGCGCTTGGAGCGCAGGCTGTTGTAGTGGATGGAGTTGGCCACCAGCTCCTTGCCGGTGCCGCTTTCACCGCGCACCAGGACGGTGGCGTTGCTTTTGGACACCTGGGAGATCATCTGAAAGACCTCGCGCATCTTGTTGCTGTTGCCGATGATGTTGGTGACGCGGTACTTGTTCTTGATCTCCTCGCGCAGCCGCCGGTTTTCCTCCCGCAGATGCTCTTTTTCCATGCGGATGGTTTCGAGATTGATCACGTGGCTGGCCACCATGGCCGCGACCACCATCAGCAGTTTCTTGCCCTCCTCCAGCGAGTAGGTTTCATCGAACGCCTTGTCGATGCACAGCGCCCCCACCACCTGGCTGCTCTTCTTGATCGGTACGCAAATAAAAGACACCTCTTTTTCGATGCTGTTCCTGCGGCTGGCGGTACGATCGAGAAAAAGCGGCTCCTCGCTTATTTTGGGCACTGCCACGGCTTTGCCGGACTGGATCACCCGGCCGGTGATGCCCTCGCCCACTCGGTACTTGCCCCGCTCCATGGCGCTGCGGGTGAGGCCGTGGGCTACCTCGATGGTGATTTCATCCCGGAAGGGGTTGAGGATCGTGATGGTCCCCCGGACCATGCCCATGGTGTTGGAGAGGATGTCCAGCACCTGGTAGAGGGATTTTTTCAGATCAAAATGCTCGTTGAGCGCCTTGCTGATCTCATACAGAAGAGAAATATCTTCTATCTTCTTTATTTCAGGCTGCATCGGAAATAACCAAAGGGTTGCAGAATCGGGCGTTCACAACAAAACTGAAAACCGCACGCCCCTTTCTAACAAATATGTAATCAAAACAAAAGAAAAAGAAATCCCGAAATCGATATAATACCTAAAAACCGGTTTGCGGATCGCTTGCGGCGGCGTTTGCCCGGGGCCCCTGGTAAAACCGATTGGCCTTTCGGCCGGGTCAGGCCTCCCCGGAGAGATGCGCGACGATGCGGTTCACCAGACTGTCCGGCGCAGCATCGCGGCAATCGATGGTCAGGTGGGCATAGCGGCGGTAGAGCGGCTGGCGTTCGCGGTAGAGATCGGCGATGGTCTGTCCCGGCGCCCGCAGCACCCCCCGGGTTTTGAGATTGCTCAGGCGCAGCATCAGGCGTTCGGCATCGAGCGCCAGATGCATGATGGTTCCCATGGCGCCGAGATGGGCCATCGCCCGGGGGCTGTAAACCACGCTGCCGCCGGTGGCAATCACGTGCGAGCGGCAGGCCAGCGCCAGAACGCAGCGCTCCTCGATTTCGCGAAAGCGCAGCACCCCGTCCCGGTCGATGATCTCCTGGAGGCTGCACCCCTGGGCGGCCTGGATGCCGATATCGGTGTCGTGGAAGGAAAGCCCCATCTGCTTTGCCAACAGCACACCGATGGTGCTTTTGCCCACACCGGGCATACCGATCAAGATCACATTGGATCGGCCGGCTTCCCCGGTTCGGTGTAAGGTTGCCGTCACGGGTGTTCCTCGCATTGGCGCCCCGCCCTGACGACCCGCAGGCGGTGGGCGCGGGTTCGTCGCCGTTTAAGGCTCAGGTGACAGCCTGCTTTTTGGGGCCCCGCAGCTTTTCAAGAAATCCTAACGCAATCCTAACATGGGCCATTTAGACTGTTTTCGAACCGAGGATTGAAAACAACCCACACATTGAAATCACGGGGGGAAACATGGTGCCTGAAACCTACAATTTCACGGCCTTGATTGATTCCATCGAAAACCGCCAATTCAGCGAAATCGTCTACCTGCTGGAACAGGAAGCCACCGCAGCGGAACGATCGCTCTACCAGCGGAAGATTCCGTTAAACGATATCGGCAACCCTTCCGTGCAGTATGTCCGCACCCTCAAAAAATTTCTTGAATTCGTGCGGTTCAGCATCAAGCCGGTCAAAAGTGAAAAGGAGCGTTACCTCAAGTTCCAGAAAGCGCTCAAGTCCCTGCGCCGTCAGAACCCGATGGCGAATCGGCGGCTGCCCCAGGATAACGACGATATCCTTTCCCACGCCCACGCCATCTGAAAGCCGCACGATAGGCCACTTTGCACGCGTTTGTTTTTTCCCTGCAGCATCAGGGGCTGTGACCCGCTGGTGCCGCACGCCGGCCGGCGCCGCGGCTGGACTGAAGACCGAACCTGGACGGCCGGTTTCTTATCAGCCGAAAATCATGCCGATTCCTTCAACTTGGCCATCATGGTCTGCTTCATTTTTTCGGTCACCCGGGCCCGATCATGGCCCTGCCGCAGCCGCTGGCCGAGAAGCTGCCCGGCGTCTGCGGCGGCCTGCATCACCGCCGGCTGGCGGCTGACAGCCGGAATCATCTCGGGGGTTATCCTGACGCCCTCGCCGTAGAGCATGATGGGCAATCCCACCTTGCAGGTCTCGCCAAAGCCGCAAGTGAAGCACGAAGCGCTGCCCTGACCGGCGACCTTGGCCACGGTTTCGATGAAGTTGTAGAGGAAAAACTTCTCGATGTCATCGGCCGGCATCTTGCCGCTGCTGCCCCCGACCCCCACCGCGACCCCCAGCTTGCCCCAGAGGGTGTTGCCCTCCTGGTGCCGAAACTGGAACCAGCGCTCCAGAAAGGCGTGGGTCAGGGCATTGATGCCCGAATAGTAGTTGGGCGCGCCGATGACGTAAGCATCGGCCGCAACGATTTTGTCCCGCAGCCAGCGGCAGTCATCCTCGACCTTGCAGACGTTGTCCTTGACGCACCCCAGGCAGGCAATGCAGCCGGCGATCGACCGGCCCCGCAGCGAAATCAACTCCCAGTCACAGCCGCTGTTCTCCAGCACCGTGGATACCAGTTTGTAAACGCCCGACTGCTGCTCCTTGCGGGGGCTTCCCGAAATACCCAGAATTTTCATGTGAACGCCTTTCAGGGAGCGGGTAAGAGCACGATCGGTCTGCACGCCGGAACAAAAACCGTTGCCAGGTAAGACCGTTACATGCCAAAATTCCTTTCATGATTCACATCACGCCGATCCTGGCCATCCGCGAGAGTTGCCTGCAGATGACGTTTACCGGCGCATCCGGCCCCGGCGGCCAGAACGTCAACAAGGTGGCCACCGCGGTCCAGCTGCGTTTCGACGTTCAGGCCTGCCAGGACCTGCCGGCATCAGTTCGCGCGCGGCTGCTGGTTTTGGGTGGGTCGCGGGTTTCGCGCGACGGCGTTCTGATCATCGACGCCCGGCGGTTCCGAACCCAGGAGCAGAACCGCAGCGACGCCCTCGAGCGCCTGGTGGCGCTGATCCGCCGGGCAACCGTGACCCCCAAGGTGCGCCACACGACCCGCCCGTCCGCCGCCGCCCGCCGCAAACGGCTGGAGTCCAAGCGCCAGCGGGCCCTCCTCAAAAAGAACCGACGCCGCATCAGCCGCAACGACGCCTGAGGCGTCATAAACCGCAGGCTCCGCGCCGGGGCGGCGCCCTGATGCGCGGGCTGCCAACCGGGGTACCGGACCAAAGGGCGGCGTCGCAGCGCCGCCCTGTTGTGAGCGTTTATTTGATGGGTGAGGGCTTGCAGAGATGACCGGCCGCCATCGCCACGCGACCGCAGCCGTCGCAAACATACTTCATCGCCGCCAGCTTGTCTTTGCAGACATGCCGGGGATCGACCTGGGGCGAGCCACAGAAACTGCACTTGGCAGCGTCCCCACAGGGGTTGCAAAGGTGCCCCGGAGCGTCCGCAACGGCGCCACAATTCTTACAGGTATAGGCCATGTTGTCCTCCTTTCCCGTGGCAGGCGACGCCGAGGCGTGCGCCACGATATGGTCTGGACTAAAATTGCACCCCATCACCGCAAAGTCAACAGCGCGGCCCAAGCAGCCGCCGCGCGTCACAACAGACTGCTGGCCAGCTCGGAGAGTTCCGAGCGCTCGCCTTTCTCGAGGTTGATGTGGGCATAGAGCGGCTGCCCCTTCATTTTTTCGATCAGATAGCTCAGGCCGTTGGTCTGACTGTCCAGATAGGGGTGGTCGATCTGAAAAATATCGCCGCTAAACACGATCTTGGTGCCTTCACCGGCGCGGGTGATGATGGTTTTGACCTCGTGGGGGGTGAGGTTCTGGGCCTCATCGACGATAAAGAACGCCTTGACGATGCTGCGGCCCCGGATATAGGAAAGCGGCGCGATGACGATTTTTTCCTCGTCCAGATATTCTCTGACGGCACTGTGGCGCGGATTTTCAGGCGGAAACTGATTCTGGATGACGGACAGATTGTCAAACAGGGGCTGCAGGTAGGGATCCAGCTTGGAATTGATGTCTCCCGGCAGGTAGCCGAGATCGCGGTTGCTGAGCGGGACGGTGGGCCGGGCGATCAGGATCTGGCGGTAGTAACGCTTGTTCTCGAGAGCGGCGGCCAGAGCCAGCAGGGTCTTGCCGGTGCCGGCCTTGCCCGACAGGGTTACCAGGGGGATGTTGCGATCCAGAAGAGCGTTCATGGCGAAGAACTGCTCGACATTGCGGCCCTTGATGCCGAAACAGACCCGGTTTTCCACCCGCCGGATCTTGTCGGCGGCCCGGTCGAACATCCCCAGCCCGGATTTGCTGCCATTGCGCAGGATCAAAAATTCGTTGGCATGAAAATCGGGCTGCGCCACCACATCTCCCGGCCGGATATCAAAGGGCTCCTCGAAAAGCCGGTCGATTACGGCCCCGGGGACCGCCTCGACGGTGCGGCGCCCCTTGTAAATCTCGCCTATATCCCCCACACGATCCGTGGTGTAGTCCTCGGCCATGAGCCCCACCGATTTGGCCTTCATGCGCAGGTTGACGTCCTTGGTTACCAGCACGACGCCCTGAAAATGGTGCTTTTCCGCGAGGTGGTAGGCCGTGTTGAGAATGTGGTGATCCGGTTTACCGCCGGAAAAACTTTCGCGCAGGTCTTCGTGGAGTTCTCTTTCTAAACAGATGGAGATCTTGCCGCGGCCCGGCCCGATCGCCACCCCGCCGTTGAACAACTTTTCCCCGGTCAGAGCGTCCAGCGAGCGGACAAATTCACGGGCATTGCAGTTGATGATCTCCTTTCCCCGTTTGAACCGGTCCAATTCTTCCAGAACCGTGATGGGAATCACGACATCGTGCGCATCAAACTGATAGATGCAGGAGCTGTCGTGAAGAATGACATTGGTGTCCAGAACGAAAATCTTTCGGGTCTGCAAGGTCATACGCCCTCCCATGCTGAATTGTGGTGGGAAACCGCCCCGTATCGGGTGGGGCCCCGGCCAGCGCCCCCCATGAGATGCTTTTTAAGGCCGTTTTGTTTGATTTACATTAGGTGCAGCCTGAAAACCGGTGCAGTCTGCGCCCCTCGCCCCATCGTCGGCCGAAAGCCTTAATTTCCCATCATTTTTCACCAATTATTAACCCCCGCCTAATTCGCGGCTAATC
>JAABRJ010000545.1 GCA_011390985.1 Desulfobacteraceae bacterium | reverse complement strand
CCCCGCTCGTAGCCCTTTTTGAGTTCCCCGAGGGTGAGTTCCAGCGCCGCGGCGACATTCTGGGCCGACTCCCCGACCACCCCCGCCAGGGTCTTGCTTTGGGCCTTGGCGGCCTGCCATTTCTTTTCCAGTTTTTCCCACTCCTCCTTGGCCTCGGCTTTGCCGAGATGCAGCTTCAGGGCGATCTCGTCCCTGCGCCGGGCAAGTTCCTTGAGAATCTCATCGATTTTTTCTTTTGATCCGGTCATGCGATGCCTCCTGTGTCTGTTGGCAAAACACCTTCGAATTCGCCTGTTTGCTGAAGCGGGTGTAAAACAAAATCATCCCCCGGTCATGGCAGCGGC
>JAABRJ010000544.1 GCA_011390985.1 Desulfobacteraceae bacterium | reverse complement strand
GCTCAAAAATGGTAGACCAGGCGAAGATTGAAGCGCTCCCCCTCGGGCCGGTTCTCGGCGCTGGATTCGAAATAGGAGTTGAAGAAGAGATGCGCGTCCGGGGTGATGTGCCACAGCAGCCCGGGGCCGATGCCGAAAACCTGCTCCCGGCGGTCGTCGACGTCGTCGCCGTCGACCTGGGTGTCGGTCAGCTGCTTGAGGTAGTAGCCGTTGATTCCCAGCCGCAGATGCTTGGGCCAGACTTCGAAGGCCGTGGAAAAATTGGCGTGCACGGCCTGGCCCGCCTGGGTGTCATCGGCGTCGCCGAATCCCCGGTTGGGGTCGTTGTTCTCGGCGTTCCAGAGGTAGTGCAGGCGGGTGGAGACGGTCCAGCGCGGGGTGAGAAAAAGGGTGCCGGCCCAGTAAGGGTTGAAGGAGAAGAAATTGCTGCCGGGGTTGAGTTCGCGGTCCTCGTCGTATTTGCCGGTGGGAAAGATCAGCTGGAATTCGACCCGGTGCATGAAGATTGGGCCCTTGGCGCCCATGACGGGGTCCCACTGCAGAAACGGGCCGACCAGCAGATCCCCGACACCCGTGCCGTTGTCTTCGGGGAAGGGGGCGTCGATATCGTAGTCGACGTTCAGGCCGACAACCGGAACGATCACGTCCAGGCCCCACTTGCCGCCGAAGAGCACCGGCCGGTCCGACTGGTAGATGAGCTGCGTCAGGCTGACCCAGACGTCCAAGTCTTCGTTGGCCTCACGGGGCAGCAGACGGTTACCGTCCTGGTCGGTGAAGCGGTCGGAGGAAAAGTACTGGACGTACTGCGTCAGATAAACCCCCGGGCCCGCCGGGGGGCCGCCGTCCAGGAAACTGGTGAACCCCAGGTTGACCGAGGGCAGATCGTAGGCCCCCGCGCCGGCCGCCAAAAGGATCGCCGCTGCCGCCAGCCCCACCGATAAAAGCTTGCGAATTCCCATCGTCAAAGATTCCTTTCCCCAAATGGTTGAATTGTTCACGTACCACGGTTGGTGCGTCAACGCCATGCCCGGGGGTTGGCTGAGTTCGGCCCGGCGCTATTTCGCGGCGGCCAGCAGACAGCCGAATTCCCGTGCCTTTTGGATGGCCCCAGGGTCCTGTTGCAGGGCACCGGCCTGGGGCGGGGTGAACGGAAACAGGCAGGCCGCAAAGGCGCACCCGAGCATGTCCGCCGGTGTTTTCCACTGACGTTCGAGAAGCTCCAGGTTATCCTGCAGCGGCCCGCCGCCCGTGGCCATCAGCGCCAGGGTTTTCCCGCCGAGCAGCGTTCTGATTCGGCCGGATTTCGTAAACTTGGACAGCGAGTACATCCGGTCGACAAAAATCTTGATCTGAGCCGTATAGCTCCACCAGTAGATCGGGGTCGCCAGTACGATCACGTCGTAGCGGGGAAGGGTTGCCACCACCTCCGCCACCTGGTCACCGAGGGTGCAGACGAACGTCTCGGACTGCTGGCATTTTTGACAGCCAATGCAGCCCGGCGCTTTAAATTCCAGCCGGGTGGCGTCGATCTCGACGACTTCGGCCCCCTGCTCGCGGGCCGCGGCCATTGCCGCCGCGGCAACCGCCCGGGTATTGCCCGCCTGTCGGGGGCTGCCCTGAACGAATACTATTTTGGGGGTCATGTTTTACCCTTCAAGCTTGTGGCGCTCGCCGGCGCAGCGGTTGTGGGCTTCACGCATCCCGGTGGACCGTTTCCGGCGAAAAGGCCGGCAGGCATACGGCGATGTATTCGGCGCCTTCAGGGCCCGGGGTGCTGTACCGAACCCATTCGCCGGCGGGCACGACCACCGCCTGGCCGGCAATAACATCCAGGGTGCGGTCGCGGGTTTGGACCTGCAGCATGCCGTTCAGAACGAGGGTGTATTCGGTGAACTCCGGCCGCTGGCCCGGTTCTTCCCAGCCGCCGGCACTTTTCATGCGCGCAATGCTGACTGCGGCACAACCGGAGTTGACCCGCCCGACATACTCCTCGATCCGTTTGGGCCGGTTGCCTGGGGCCGCGATGATGGTGGGGCTGTCTATTTTCGTTATCATGCCGTCCTCCTGGCCGCCCTTAAAATCATCGCCTCGAAACGCGCGCGAACCGCTGTGAGCCCCTCGCTCCGGATTTTAAAGTTTCGGACAGGCGCCCGGACGTCGCGGCGCAATGACCGATTCGCGTCCTCCCCGGTCATTTTCGGTCGGCCCGTTTCAGACGCACGCAAAGATGCCGGCCGAGGATGGCGAGGCACTCCGGATCCAGATACTCCTCGGCCCGGCGCTCGAAGAGCACGCTGCAGGTGGCGGGGAATTCATCGTCGGCATCGTTGAAAAGCAGGCAGAGGGGGACCCGCGGGAGCATATCGAACTGCATCGCCAGATCGTAGCGGGCACTGATGGCGGGCGGGTGACCACCAAGCGCCGCGCAGGCCCCCGCCAGCGCCCTGGCGCGCCCGCTGAAAGCGGCGGCGATGGCCCCCTCCACTTCCTTGGCAAAATAGGTCGTCAAGGGGCCGGAATCCTTCAACCCCCTGTAGGAAACCCACTCCTTGGCCACCGGCAGCGCGCCGGGGCAGCGGAGCAGGTACTTGAGCAGCACCACGCAGACGTCGAAGCCGGGGACTTCCCCGGCAGGATCGTAAACGCCGCCCGGCGATACGCGATAGGATACGCCCAACAGCGGAACGAGAACCTCTTCCCCCGCCGCGCGCACCCCCAGCTTGGCTTCGAGCGGTTTTTTATCCATCCGGTTCACCTGGTCGAGGTACCCCTTGCAGGTGATTTCAAAAACGGATGTCCCGGGTGCCATCGCGCAGGTTCCTTGGAAGATTCGCGGTCGCAAGCGTCCGCCCGCCGGCCGAGCGGCCGTGGCAGAGGGCCGTCGGCATGATGGCTGTCACCGAAGGCGCGCTGCAGCGAGCAGAGAAACGTGGGCGCCGCCGCTTGCGCCGCGCCCACGTCGGGTTCACATGGCTGAAGGAAGAGAGCAGAGACAGCGCGCCGCAGATTACTCGGCGCTCCCCCCGCTGACGGCAAACCCCTGGGGCTGCAGCCCGGTGGAGGAGGGGGTCCCGGCAATTTTGGCGAGGTAGGCCGGCCCGAGCTTTTCGATATGCGCCCTGACGCTGTCGAAGTAATTGAAATGCAGCTGCTCCTCGTCGATGATCGTTTCAAAAACTTTCATGCTGATGCTGTCGCCGTTTTCCCGGCAGACCAGCAGAAACTGGTTGTAGGTCACGATGGTGTCGTCTTCCAAGGCCATATCGAAGGGGAAGATGACTTCGACCTCCTGCCCTTTTTCCACCGGGCCGGACTTTTCGCTGGTCGGCTCCCCTCCCAGCTCCTTGATGCGCTCGGCGAACATTTCGGCGTGGCGCATCTCGTCGAGGCCGATGAGCTTCAGCTTGGCGGCCATTTCACCGTAATCCATGTCATCCAGATTGTAGTGCTGGTTCATGTACTGGTGAATGGCCTGCAGCTCCATCGCGCGGGCGCGGTTCAGAACTTCAATGACGTTTTCCTTGCGTTTCTGGGCTTCTGCCTGTGGCATGCGGCACCTCCTGGTATGGGGTTGGTTGGTTGGCGTGCGCCGGCATGAAGGTTCTGCCGGCCTGAGGTTTTGGAAATGCCCCACATCAGGCCGGGGGCAACACCGGCGTCAACAACTCTAAGTTTTCACCACCCGGTAATCAAGACTTTTTTGGAAAAATAGTCTATAGGAGGAAGAAATGACCGGGGGCTGCCATGCGCAAAAAATCGGATCTGCCGATCAAGGTCTGCCCGGTCTGCGGGCGCCCGTTTGCCTGGCGCCGAAAATGGCGCAACTGCTGGCCCGCGGTGCGATACTGCTCGGAACGCTGCCGCCAGGCCGGCCGCTCCCTGCGCCGGCAGGCAGGCGCCGAGCGAGGGCCGGCGCAGGCAAAGGGCCTCATTTTGGCCGGGACAGCCAAGCCGGGGGAACCTTTCAACGCCAATGCGCGACCAACTGCGCATTGACCTCATCGAGGTCAAAGGCATCGGGGTCGAAATCTTCCCCGACCCATTCCCTGTTCTCCTCGTGTTCCGGGTGTTTCGGGTCCTTCAAGGTTTCCAGCAGCTCGTAGTATCCCCACAGGCCGCCGACGTCCTCGGGCGGACAGGCACCCTTGGCCTTGATGCACGCCGGCAGCGTGGCCTTGGCATCGAAGGGCAGGATCTTCTCCAGGGCAATCTTGTGCGTCCAGCCGTCCCCGAAATCGTACTCGTAGATCATCGCGTCTTTTTCATGCTGTAGAATTTGAGCCAGCTTGACCTTGCGCTCGTCGCGAACCCCTTCCAAATCGAATTCGGGATCGGGGATCCCGTAGGCGGCGCCGTTGACCGTAAACTGATGCAGATGGCTGTCGCTCCACCCCATGACGATTTGCAGGACATCGTGAAGTTCCGACAGCGCGATGGCACCGTCAACCATGAAACGGCGCCAGATCGGGGGCTTCGCCCCTTTGAGACTGACCTTCAGTTGATACGTCTTTTTGGGATTCTTCGGCATGGATCGCTTTCCTTTCGTGGGTGCCGGCCGCCACGCACACGCCGCGCGGTACGGGGCCCGGCCAAAGGGGTGACTACAGGCCTCCCAGGAAGGGAGGCCTCGACTGAAGTGGATTCAGCATACAACAGATCCGGTTGTTCAAACAACCGCCAATCGCGATTGACAGCCGCCCGATTATGGGACATATATCGAAACTAATGGGGCGGCGCACGGCCCGCCCCATCCTACCGAAAGGAGCAGCCCATGACGACGGTTCGCATTCTCTGCGACAACAGCATCGGTCGCCTGGATTTTCTCGGCGAGCATGGCTTTGCGGCCCTGATCGAGCGCGAGCAGGGCCTTTTTCTGTTCGACACCGGCCAGGGCCTGACCCTGCCCCACAACGTCAAAGCGGCCGGGATCGACCTCCGGGGCCTTCGGGCGGTGGTGCTCAGCCACGGGCACTACGATCACACCGGCGGACTGCCGTGGGTGCTGCAGCAGACCGGTCCGGTCAAAGTCGTGGCCCATCCGGCCCTCTTTGACCGCCACATGACACGCCGCAGCGACGTTGCCGGAGGCAGCGAGCGATTCATCGGGTGCCCGGCGACCCGGGCGGCGCTGGAAAGGGCGGGGGCCGAATTCGAGTTCCACCCGCAGACCTGCGAGCTGGCGCCCGGCGTCTGGTTTGTCGCCGGCTACGAGCGCAACCCCGCCCAAACCCCCGCCGACCCCCAGCTGGTGCTGCCCGGCGACGACGGCCCGCAGCCCGACCCGATTGCCGAGGATGCCAGCCTCCTGCTGGAGACCGCCGCCGGGCCGGTGCTGATTCTGGGGTGCGCGCATGGCGGGGTGCTCAACATCCTCGACCACCTCGCCAGCCGGCTGGGGGTTTCCAGGCTGCATGCCGTCCTGGGCGG
>JAABRJ010000543.1 GCA_011390985.1 Desulfobacteraceae bacterium | reverse complement strand
CCCCCCCGCGAAAATCCAGGCGGTCATCGAGCGCCTGGAGGCCTGCGGGGTGGCGCAGGTGGGCGTTTCGCACTGCACCGGAAGGGATGCGGCCATGAGGCTGGCGCTGCACTTCGGCCCCCGCTTCAGCCACGCCGCCGCCGGCAGCGTCTTTTCCTTCTGAGGCGCGCCGGAATCGGCATCAATTCCATCGGGATTGACTTTCCTCCGAATTTTGGCTACGAAGTGGGTCAAGGTGCCTGAGAGGGCTTAAATGGGAACCCCGTGGGAATCGGGGACGGTCCCGCCGCTGTAATCGGGGACGACCGCTGCGAATGCCACTGCCCGGGTAAACCGGGTGGGAAGGTGCAGCCAGTAGGACGATCCGAGAGTCAGAAGACCTGCCTTGTGTCTGCGTCACTGCCCTGCGGAAAGACAGGGGCGACAGTGGCAGTAAAGGGTCAAGCTAGCTGGGTGCAGCCCTTCGTGTTTTTATCACGAAGGGCTTTTTTTGTTCCCCGATGCCGGCGGGGGACTTACCGGGGGAAGACGGCGGAGCTTCCGGGCAGAAGTGCCCGGCCTCACTCTCCGGGCCGGGTTTTCTCCACCGCCTTCCCCTGGGCCCGGTTTCCAGCAAACACCGTTTGTCTGCCGTTGGAGCACCGCTGGCCGCAGGGCAGCGCCGCCGCGCAACCCCAAAAACTGGAGGACGAAATGGCCAAACTTTACACCACCGCAAACCATTCCTGGATGCCAGCGGAACCTCACACCCGCCGATATTGACCAAAAGAAAACCGGACCGATAAGCGGGTAGCGCTTGATCCGCACCCCGCGTTGGGGGTAAGGATAGAAGTGCCACCCGGCGCCCCAGGCCTTCAATCGGCCGCTGCTGCACCCTTCAAGCATTTGGGAGCAGATATTGAACATCAGCGGTCAAAAGGCGCCGGGAAACGAGGCTTGCAGGCGAACCCAAAACCGGAAACAGCTGGAGGGAAATGCTATGGTTTTCAATGGCAGGGCGTACGATGAAATCACGGTGGGCGAGACGTTTGCAGATGCGCTGACGGTCACCGAAACCCACATTGTGCTGGCGGCCGGCATGTTCGGGGACTTCAACCCCCTGCACGTCAACCAGACCTTCGGCGAAAATTCACGATTCGGCAGCCGGATCCTGCACGGCCCGTTTACCAGCGCCCTGATCTCGGCCCCGGTGGGGGTCTTTTTTGCCGGCACGGCCGTCGCCTACCTGGAACACGCCTGCCGCTTCAAAATGCCGGTCAGGGCGGGCGACACCCTGACCACCACCTGGACCATCACCGAAAAAATCGACAAGCCCAAAATCGATGGCGGGATTGCGGTCATGACGGCCGTCTGCCACAACCAGCAAAACGCGCTGGTTGCGGAGGCCGACGGCAAGATCATGCTCAAAAACCGCCGGGCGGTTTGAGCGTTTCCAGCCGACAAAGCAGCCGCGCGGCGGTTGTTCGGCACTTTCGGAGCGATCAAACGCCGTAAAGCTCGCGGCACTTGCGATCGCCCACCGAAGTGGTGTAAGCAAAATTATCGGTGGTGCGGCGGAAATTCTGCCGCGCCGGCGCTCCATCAGGATCCACCCCTGTCAGGCAGCCCCAAAGGAGAAAAAAACCATGCCCAAAGCATGCAACCTCAGCAAGGGGCAGATCGTCCAGATCAACGACCACCCCTTCCAGGTGGTTCATATCGATGTCCAGACCCCGTCGGCCCGCGGCGCCAACACGCTCTACAAGGTTCGCCTGTCGGGTGTCACCAGCGGCCAGAAGCTCGAGCAAACCTACAAGGGGAACGATTTTCTGGAGGAAATGGAGCTGGAGCGCCGCCCGTGCAGCTACCTTTACCGCGACGGCGACTTTTTCACCTTCATGGACATGGCGTCCTACGAGCAGCACACCCTGTCCGAGGAAAACCTGGAGGGCCAGATCCAGTGGCTGATCGACGGTCTGGAGGGCATCACCGCCCTGCTGCTCAACGGCCGCATCATCGCCGTCGAACTGCCGGCGACGATGGACCTCGCGATCGTTGAAACGGCCCCCGCCATCAAGGGGGCTTCGGCCACCAACCGCAACAAGCCCGCCACCCTCTCCAACGGGGTTACGGTGCTGGTGCCCGAATACCTGGCCGAAGGCGAAATCATCCGGGTGAACACCCAAACCGCCAAGTTCATGTCGCGCGCCAAGGGTTGACCAGCCCCATGGACCGGGGTTTTGGTGTGCCCGAGGAGGTTTCCATGGCAAAAGCGGTGGTCAGGTCCCAGGAATCCGGCGAAAAGTTTTGCCTCGAAATCCCAGGCATCGACGCTGTGGCCGTAGCCTACAAGCGCATCAAGCCCCACATGGAAGCCGCCATCAAACGGGGCATTCCACATTTTGGGGTTGTTTTGACCTTTAAATGAATTATAATGCCCTATGCCACCCTGCCGGTCCCCGGCGGGGTGGCTTGTTTTTCGGCGGGCAGGCCGCATGCCGCGCGATCGAATCGCCATGGGCCGGGTGCTTTTTGCGAAACCGTTCGGCGTGAGATACTGTACGACACCATCGATCTTGAAAAAATCCATAACATCGAGGAGAAAAAAAATGACGGAACGTTCAGCGATTACCCTTTACAGCGGCGGACATCGCGGCGCCGAAGCGGAGTTTGGCCGA
>JAABRJ010000542.1 GCA_011390985.1 Desulfobacteraceae bacterium | reverse complement strand
TTTGCGGTGGGCACCGACCCCGACATCGCCCAGGTCAACGTTCAAAACCGCGTCCAGCAGGCCACCGCCAAACTGCCCAGCGATGTCATCGCCCAGGGGATCTCGGTGCGCACCCGCTCCTCGGACATGCTGGCGGTGATCAGCTTCTTTTCACCCGAAGGCAGCCGCGACACTCTTTTTCTGAGCAACTACGTCAGCATCAACGTCAAGGACGCCCTGACGCGCATCAAAGGCGTCAGCGAGGGGTTTATTTTCGGCGCCAAGGACTACAGCATGCGGGTCTGGATGGACCCCGAGCGCCTGACGTCTCTCGGCCTGACGGCCGACGACGTCGTAAGCGCCATCCGACAGCAGAATATCCAGGCGGCCGCAGGCGCCATCGGCACGGCCCCGGGCAAGGACACCCAGCAGGTGCAGTACACCCTGCGGGCCGAGGGGCGCCTCAAGGATGTCGCGGATTTTAAAAACATCATCGTGCGCGCCAACGCGCAGGGCGGCGTGGTGCGGGTGAAGGACATCGCGCGGGTGGAGCTCGGGGCGCAATCCTACTCCTCGACCTCCACCCTGAACGGCTCCCCGGCGGTCAACATGGCCATCTACCGCAGCGCCGGGGCCAACGCCCTGGAAACCGTCCAGGCCATCGATGCGGAGCTGAAGCGCCTCTCCCAGAGGTTTCCTGACGATCTCCACTACCGCTCGGTGTACGATACCACCAAGTACGTGCGCTCGGCGATCCTCGAAATCACGATAACCCTCATGATCACCTTCGTGCTGGTGGTGGGCGTCACGTTTTTGTTTCTGCAGGACTGGCGGGCGACCCTGATCCCCCTCCTGACCATCCCGGTTTCCCTCGTGGGAACCTTTGCGGCTCTGTTGGCGCTGGGCTTCACCGCCAACACCATCACCCTCTTCGCCCTGATCCTGGCCATCGGCGTGGTGGTTGACGACGCCATCGTGGTGGTCGAAAACGCCCAGCGGGTGATGCAGGACGAGGGGCTCGGGGCCAAGGACGCGGTCATCCGGGCCATGGGGCAGGTGACCGGCCCGATCATCTCCACCACCCTGGTGCTGCTGGCCGTGTTCGTTCCGGTGGGGTTTCTGCCCGGCATTACCGGTCAGCTCTATCAACAGTTTGCCGTGACGCTCTCGGTGGCGGTGCTGCTCTCCAGCATCAACGCCCTGACCCTCAGCCCGGCCCTCTGCGCCATGCTGCTGCGGCCGCCGCGCACCATTCGGCGGGGGCCGCTGGCCTGGTTCAGCCGGACACTGGCCGCATCGCGCAGCGGCTATGTGGCCGCGGCCGCCTGGCTGATCCGGCGCTCGGTGCTGGTGCTGGTGCTGTTTGCGCTGATTTTCGGCGCCTCCTACTACCTTTTAGCTAGCCGGCCCACCAGTTTTCTGCCCAACGAAGACCAGGGCGCCTTTTTTGTCGATATCCAGCTGCCCGAGGCCGCTGCCCTGGCGCGTACCAATGAGGTGTTGGCGCAGGTTTCCGAGATTATCGAAAACACCCCCGGGGTGGCGGATGTCATTGCCGTCAGCGGGTTCAGCATCATCAGCGGCTCAAGTGAAAACGTCGGCCTGGCGGTCGTCGTGTTGGACCCCTGGAGCGAACGCAATGCCCCCGAACTTCGGCTCGGGGGCGTGATGGGCCGCGTGCGCGCTGAGCTGGCGGCTCTGCCGACGGCGAATATTTTCGCCTTCAGCCCCCCGGCCATCCAGGGGCTGGGCACCACCGGCGGGTTCGATTTCCGGCTGCAGGCGCTGGGGGACCAGAGCCCCCAGGAACTCTCGGCCGTAACCCGCGCCATGGTAGTGGCCGCCAACCAGGACCCGGCCCTGCAGGCGGTTTTCAGCACCTACTCGGCCGACGTGCCCCAGTTGCTCCTGAACCTTGACCGCACCAAGAGCGAAACCATGAAGGTGCCGGTCAGCAGCGTCTTTTCGACCTTGCAGTCCCAGCTGGGCTCGCGCTATGTGAACGATTTCAACCTTTACAGCCGGGTGTTTCAGGTCAAGGTCCAGGCCGATGCACCGTATCGTGATGCGATCGAGGATATCGGCCGTCTCTACGTGCGCAGCCAAGACGGCATGATGGTGCCGCTGAGCAGCCTGGCCACCCTTTCCACCGTTCTGGCGCCCCAGATCATCAGCCGCTACAACCAGTTCGCCAGCGCCCAGATCAACGGCGAAGCCGGCCCGGGTTTCAGTTCGGGAGAGGCCATGGCCGCCATGTCCCGGGTGGCCGGGGCGACCCTGCCCAACGACTACGCCTACGAGTGGTCCGGTCTGTCGTTCCAGGAGCAGAAAGCCGGTGGCCAGGCCCCGATTCTCCTGGCCCTGGCCCTGCTTTTCGGCTACCTCTTCCTGGTGGCCCAGTACGAGAGCTGGACAATTCCGCTGTCGGTGATCATTTCGATTTCGGTGGCGGTATTGGGCGCCCTGGCCGGGCTATCGATTGCCGGGCTCGACCTCAGCATCTACGCCCAGATCGGGCTGGTGCTGCTGGTCGGGCTGGCCAGCAAAAACGCGATCCTGATCGTGGAGTTTGCCAAAACCCGCCGGGAGGAGGGCCTGAGCGTTTTCGACGCGGCCGTTGACGGGGCGCGTCTGCGTTTCAGGGCGGTCCTGATGACCGCCTTATCTTTTATTTTCGGGGTGTTCCCGATGGTGGTGGCAACGGGCGCGGGGGCCAACAGCCGTCGGGCGATCGGCACCACCGTTTTCAGCGGCATGCTGGCCGCCACCCTGATCGGGATTTTTTTAATCCCGTCCCTTTACGTTATCTTCCAATCCAGCCGCGAGCGGGTTTATGCCCGGCGTCAGCGGCGGCGCGCCTTGAAGCAGGCAGACGCTCGAGGCGAGGCGCGCTGATGGGCGCGACCCCGCCGAACGGGAACGAAAAAAGCCATAGACCGGATATTTCATCGAGAGAAAAGCATATGAAAAAACGCATCCACCAGTCATGCCCCGACCCACAGCCGGCTGCCGGCCGTCGGTCCCGCTGCGCCTGCGGGCTGCTGGCGGTCTTTGCCGCTGCAGCCTGCCTCACCTTTGGTGCTTGCGCGGCCGTGGGACCGGACTATGTGCGGCCGCAAGACGACCCGCCGACGGCCTGGCACACGGACCTTCAGAAGGGCTTGAGCGAGGCCCCCGCAGACCCGCTGACGCTCTCGCGCTGGTGGGTGACCCTCAACGACCCGGACCTCTCACGCCTCGTCGAGCGGGCTGCCCTGGGCAACCTCGACCTCGCCGAGGCCCGGGCGCGGGTCCGTGAAGCGCGTGCGCGCCGGGGAATCAGCACGGCGGCGCTTTTTCCCGTCCTGGATGCCTCCGGCGCGGCCACCCGCAGCCGCAGCAGTGAAAACCGCGGCTCCGGGGAGACCGGCAACTTTTACACGGCCGGCTTTGACGCCGGCTGGGAGCTGGACGTTTTCGGCGGCGTGCGGCGCTCCATCGAGGCCGCCGAGATGGACCTACAGGCCAGCCAGGAGGAACTCCACGACGTGATGGTCAGCCTGCTGGCCGAAGTGGCCCTCAACTATGTGGAGGCGCGGACCTTCCAGGCCCGGCTGGACGTGGCCGAGGCCAATGTCGTCGCCCAGGAGGAGACCTTCGGGCTGACCCGCTCGCGCTATGAAGCCGGTCTCAGCAGCGAACTGGCCTTTCAGGAATCCCTTTTCAACCTCGAAAGCACCCGTTCCCAGATCCCGAGATTGCGGGCCGGTCTGGAGGCCGCTAAAAACCGGCTGGCGGTGCTGCTGGGCGAGCAGCCCGGTGCGGTTCACGCGGAGCTTGCCGAACGCCGGCCGATTCCGCTGACCCCGCTGCAGATGGCGGTCGGGGTGCCGGCCGATGCGCTGCGCCGCCGGCCTGACGTGCGTCGCGCCGAGCGCAGCCTGGCGGCCCAAACGGCCCGCATCGGGGTGGCCACGGCCGATCTTTACCCGAAATTCAGTCTGGCGGGCGGCATCGGGCTTGAATCGCTTGCCGCCGGAGATTTTCTGGAGTATGCCAGCCGCACCTGGAACCTGGGGCCCAGTTTCAGCTGGAATGTGTTCGACGCCGGTGCCATCCGCCGCAACATCGAGGTGCAGTCCGCGCTTCAGGAGCAGGCCCTGATGCGCTACGAATCCGCCCTGCTGATCGCCCTGGAGGAGGTTGAAAACGCCCTCGTGGCCTATGCCGAAGAACAATTCCGACGCGAATCGCTGACCCTGGCGACAGACGCCGCGGGAAAGGCGGTGCAGCTGGCCCAGGAGCAGTACAAGGCGGGGCTGGTGGATTTCAGCAACGTCCTGATCGCCCAGCGATCGCTGTTGACCTTGCAGGACGAACTGGCGATCACCGAGGGCGCGGTGACCGGCAATCTCGTGCGTCTTTACAAGGCCCTTGGCGGCGGCTGGCGTTCGATGGCGGGTGGAGATGGTGGTGGGGACGTTTGGAAGCCGAAGGCCTCTTAAGGCTGCCCCAATCTGCCGGTGATCTGTTTTTTCGCCGGCTGCTGCTGTCCGTTGGCGCTGCGGCGGAGATGTGATCGGCCCCTCTGCCGGCGGAGGAAAAAAATGCAAGATGATTTGCGGAAAACGCCCCCGGATATATCCGGCACCCTGGGGCTTGGCGTCAAAACCGGTGGCGGCGGACGTCTGTGGCGCTGGCTGGGCTGGGGCGCGGCCGTGGTGCTGCTGGTTGCGGCGGTCGGGGCTTACTGGCTGCAGCGGTCCGCAGGCGACGGTCTGCAGTACCAGACCCAGGAAATCCGACGCGGGGACCTGACGGTGACCGTCACGGCCACCGGCAACCTGGCGCCCACCAACGAGGTCGAGGTGGGCAGCGAACTTTCCGGGATCATCAGGACCGTGGTGGTTGACTACAACGCGCGCGTCACGGTGGGCCAGCCCCTGGCGTATCTGGACGACACTAAATTTGCGGCGGCCGTGATGAAATCCCGCGCCGCGCTGGCTGCGGCGCGGGCGCAGCTGCAACAGGCGCGGGCGACGCTTCTCAAAAATCAGCAGAGCCTCAAGCGGATTCAGCAGGCCCGCCAGCTTTCGGGGGGAAGGTCGGCCTCCGAAAGCGAGCTGGAGAGCGCCGAAGCCGAACTTGAGCGTGCCCGCGCAGAAGAAGCCGTCGCCAAGGCCGCCATTCAGCAGGCCGAGGCCACGCTGATTGCGGATGAAAACGATCTGGCAAAGGCCGTCATCGCCTCGCCGGTCGACGGCATCGTTCTCACCCGCAGCGTCGACCCCGGCCAGACCGTCGCGGCCTCCCTGCAGGCGCCGGTGCTCTTCACCCTGGCCGAGGACCTTGCCGAGATGGAGCTGCGGGTGGATGTCGACGAGGCCGACGTGGGGTTGGTGCAGGAGGGGCAGACTGCCACCTTCACCGTCGACGCCTACCCCGAGCGGACCTTTCAGGCCGTGATCACCCAGGTGCGCTACGGCTCGGAAACCACGGACGGGGTGGTCACCTACAAGGCGGTGCTCAAGGTCGACAACCCGGATCTGGCCCTGCGGCCGGGGATGACCGCCACGGCGGATATCACCATCCAGAAAATCGCAAACGTCCTGCTGGTGCCCAACGCCGCCCTGCGTTTCACGCCGCCGCAGCCGAAAGAAAAGGGCGGCGGACGGGGGCTGTTCGAGGTGCTGATACCCCGCCCGCCCCGCAGCGGCGCCCGCCCCGAGACCGAGGCCAAAGGCGACGGGAAACGGCAGCGCGTCTGGGTGCTGAAGGACGGTCAGGCGGTGCCGACGGAAGTGACAGTCGGCGCGACCGACGGCGCCTTCACCGTGGTTACCGGTGGCGACCTGGCGCCCGGTACGGCGCTGGTGGTCGGCGCGGTCAGTGTGGCCAAATGAACCTGGCCGCAGCCAGCAGCGAAACCCCGCCGGTCCTGATCGAGCTTCGGGGGGTGACCAAGATTTACGGGCAGGGCCATGCTGCCATGCGCGCCCTGAACGGCATCGATCTCAGCATCCGGCGCGGGGAGTTCGTGGCGGTGATGGGGCCTAGCGGTTCAGGCAAGTCCACCTGCATGAACATCCTGGGCTGTCTGGACACCCCCACGGGCGGCGTCTACCGCTTCGAGGGCGTGAACGTCGGGCGCCTCAGCCGCGATCAGCGCGCGCTGCTGCGCCGCCATTACCTGGGGTTTGTTTTTCAGGGCTTCAATCTCCTCAACCGGACCTCCGCCCTTGAAAACGTGGAGCTGCCCCTGATCTACCGCGGGCTGCCCGTGCGTCAGCGGCAGGCCCAGGCCCTTGCGGCCTTGGCCGCGGTGGGGCTGGAAGGCTGGGAGACCCACACCCCGGGCGAGCTTTCCGGCGGGCAGCAGCAGCGCGTGGCCATCGCGCGCGCGATTGTCAGCCATCCCGAGGTCCTGCTGGCCGATGAACCGACCGGGAACCTGGACTCGGCGCGCAGCCAGGAAATCATGAACCTGCTCGCCGGGTTCAACCGCGAACGCGGCATCACCATCATCATGGTGACCCACGAGCCCGACATGGCGGCTTTCGCCCGCCGCCGGATTCACTTCCTGGACGGCCGCATCGCCGCCGGTTCCGAATAGAAAGGCGAACTGCAATGCTCTGGGAAACCTACCGCCTGGCCCAGCGCGAAATCCTGCGCAATGGGCTGCGCTCCTCCCTGACGGTGCTGGGTATCGTGATCGGGGTGGCGGCTGTGATTACCATGGTGACCTTGGGCGGCGGCGCCACCGCCAAAGTCACCGGCGACATCGGCAAGCTGGGCAGCAACATGCTCCAGGTCCGCCCCGGACAGGGGTTCCGCATGCCGGGCGGCGCCCGCACCGGCGCCAAACCCTTCAAGGCGGCCGACGCGGCGGCCATCGAACGCGATGTCTTCGGGCTCAAGGCCGTGGCCCCGGCGGCCACTTTCACCCGTCAAGCGATCTTCCGCAATGTCAACTGGTCCACCTCCGTGACCGGCAGCACCAACCAATTCCTGGTCGTTCGCGACTGGGCCCTGGCTGCCGGGCGGATGTTCAACGAGGGCGAACTGCGGGCCGGAAAGGCGGTCTGCCTGCTGGGCGCCACGGTCGAAAAACAGCTCTTTGGCGGCGAGGACCCCCTCGGCGCAACCATCCGCCTGGGAAAGATTTCCTTCAAAGTCATCGGGGTGCTGGAAGCCAAGGGGCAGTCGAGCTTTGGAACCGACCAGGACGATATGGTCCTGGTTCCTCTGAGGACCTTGCAGCGGCGCTTCACCGGCAAAACGGATGTCGCCATCATTTACCTTTCGGCCATGGACGGGGTGCCCACCGAAAAGGTTCAGGCCGACACCGAAAACCTGATGCGCGAACGGCGCCGCATCAAGATCGGCGAGGAGGATGATTTCCACATCCGCGACATGAAGGAGATCATCACCACCCTGACCGGCACCACCCGGGTGCTGACCGCTCTGCTGGCGGCCGTGGCGGCCGTGAGCCTGCTGGTGGGCGGAATCGGGATCATGAACATCATGCTGGTCTCGGTCACCGAGCGCACCCGCGAGATCGGCACCCGACTGGCCATCGGCGCCCTGGAGCGCGAGGTCCTGCTGCAGTTTCTGGTGGAGGCGGTGGTGCTGGCGGTCTTCGGCGGGATGGTCGGGATTGCACTGGGGCTGGCGGCGGCTTGGCTGGGCGCGCGCTCGATGGGGATGCCCTTCGTGTTCAACCCCGGCGTCGTAGCGGCGGCCTTTGTCTTCTCCGGAGCGGTGGGGGTGGTCTTCGGCTTTTTCCCCGCCCGCAAGGCCGCACGCCTGGACCCGATCGAGGCGCTGCGGCATGAGTAAAGGAAGGCAATGCCCTTTTTTGCGGGGGGATGGCGATGAAGTGTGCCATCGAAGGACCGGGGCCGCACGAACCCCTTGACGGCGCTGCCGGTGGCGCATAATAAAAAAAGAAACTGAAACGGGCCCTGCTGTGCGGCAACAACCGCAGAAGCTGCCGGGCCCCCTTTCGCCACACCCAAA
>JAABRJ010000541.1 GCA_011390985.1 Desulfobacteraceae bacterium | reverse complement strand
CAGCAGGCCAAGCAGGCTGCCCTGCAGCTGGCGGCCGTCACAAGCGACGCCAAAAACCGGGCCTTGGCCGCAATCGCACGGGCGCTGGAAGCGCGCCGGGCCGACATCTTGGCGGCCAACGGCGTCGATCTGGCGCGCGCCGGGAAGGAAAAACTGGCCGCACCGCTTTTGAAGCGCCTGCGCTTCGACGAGTCCAAAATCAAGGAGGCCGTGGACGGCCTCAACAGCCTGGCCGGACTGCCCGATCCGGTCGGGGCGACCCTCAGCGCCACCGAGTTGGACGAGGGGCTCGAGCTCTACAAGGTCAGCTGCCCCATCGGGGTGATCGGCGTGATCTTCGAGTCGCGGCCCGATGCCCTCGTGCAGATCTCCGGTCTGTGCCTGAAGAGCGGCAACGCGGTCCTGCTCAAGGGCGGCAGTGAGGCGGCGGCGACCAACCGCATCCTGGCAGAGACGATCACCGCCGCCAGCGTCGCTGCCG
>JAABRJ010000540.1 GCA_011390985.1 Desulfobacteraceae bacterium | reverse complement strand
TGCCTGCGGATCGGCCTCTTGGATTGGAGCCTGGCCGGGCGGCTGACCAGACGCGACCGGATCAAAACCGCCCAGTTGATTCAAGCCGTTTTTAAAAAGGACCTGAGCGGCATCCGCCGCGCCGTCAAAGCCTTGGCCGGCGGCCGTCCCATGGACAGGCCCTTGCAGCGCCAGAAGTTTCGCAGCCTGGTCCTGGGCATGCTGCGATCCTCCGAATTTGAGCGCCTGACCCTGATAAAAAGAACATTCAAACTTCTGGAGCACCTCGCCCTGGAAGGATTCGTCTTTTCAGCCGATCTGATGCTTTTTAGCAAGGCAGCCTTCACCCTTGAAGGGGTGCTTTACGACCTCTGGCCCGCCTTTGACATGGATGCCGCTTTCACCCAGCATCTGACGGCCCTGATGACCCAGGAGATTCCCAGGCGGTGCATCAACCTGCTCCTTCCGCTGGCGGACAAGGCTGAAAACTATTCCAGCCTGATCTCCAATTTCGAGATTCACTCCCTCATGGTGCACCAATACGCCCTTGCCGTAAGGGCCAGAACCCTGCCATTTGCCCGGCATCACAGGGGATGAGGTCCGATGTTCGGCCCACCCTTTCCTGTTTACATCTTCAAAAGAAAGAATTACAAGAGTGCGCCCAAATCGACAAGCCGTGCTGCTTTTTTTGTTATCACAATTTTATCGGCATGTTATACGATAAAAGGAGTTGATCGGCGCGCACATCATGGGTGTCGTTTTGTTTGAAATTTAAATCGGGAAGGAAGCGGCAGTGGAAATCGTGTCACGGGTGATGGATCTGTACGCTCAAATTGACAAGGCGGTGGCCGAATTTCAGCTGAAAAGCGGCCTGCGCTGCCCGGCCGGGTGCGGGGCCTGCTGCCCCACCGCGGATGTTCAGGTCACCCTGCTTGAAATGCTGCCTGCCGCCCGTGAGCTCCTGCGCAGGGGGGAGGCGGCCGATTGGCTGGAGCGGCTGGCGGCGCTGCCTGAACCCGGGCGCTGCCTCTTATATGCGCCCCAACCGGCCCCGGAGGCCGCCGGGCACTGCAGCTTTTACAGATGGCGGCCGGCGTTGTGCCGGCTCTTTGGTTTTGCTGCCGTAAGGGGCCGCACCGGCCTCAAAGCGCTCTCCGTGTGCCGGCACATCAAACAGGCGGACCCCCACGGCGCAGCCGCCGCAGCGCTCCTGGCCGAGGAAGCCCCTTGCTTTGTCCACTCCAGCACCCGGATTTATGCCCTGGACCCGGTCCTGGGCACCCGCTTGATGCCCATCAACACGGCTTTGCGCCACGCTATCGAACGCATCGGTCTGCGCCAGTCATTTGCTAACACCGAGACATTTCAGGACAACACGGCGGCTTAGCAGGAAGATGCCAAAGATCGAATCGGGAGACCCGCACCCCGCATGGCTATGGTCCGATCCCGGTTCGATCCCGGCCACCCGGGTTATTTTTCTTCTCTCTCAATCGCAAAATGTCCCCCTTGAAGCCGAAAAAACTGCCGGTTTCCACGGCTTACCCCTTGACTTCTTGCAAAGTCACCCTTAATTCTATTTAACATATTGTTTTTTTTATATAAATTTTTTTTAAAGATCCTCTATTTTTTTCTTGCATTTGAGTCGAAAAAACATATAGTCGCACCAAGCAGCTACGGATGAAAATCAGGCCGCAGCGCCCCATCCGACCGGCTCAAAGCCGGCCTCCAGAAACCCTTTTCATAAGAGGATACCAGAGACCATGCATGTCCCCATTGAAAGGAACGCACAGCTGACCGCCACACCGAGCCAGCCCGCGCAGGAAAGCGAGGATGAGCCTCCCGACCCCAGCCCTTGCCCGGCAGGTGCTCCGGCACTTGCCTGCTCCAAACCTGCCGGCCGGGTTGTCCCGTTCCCTGCCCACCGTGCCGGAATTATCAGTCCAGCCGTAAAATCGTTCCGAAAGCGACATTTTCAAAACGTTCCCAGCAAGTTGTGGAACGACTGGCAGTGGCAGACCAGCCACCGCATCCGCACTCTTTCCCAACTGGAAACGATGATTTCACTGTCCGAGGAAGAGCGTGGCGCGTTCACCCGGTCGGAAAGGTCGCTGCCCCTGGGTATCACCCCCTATTACATGAGTCTGATCTCCCCGGATGATCCCCACCAGCCCATCCGCCGCAGCGTGATCCCCACCGTTCACGAAACGGTCCACTCTGCCGGCGAGGCCGACGACCCCCTTGGAGAAGATGCCCAGAGCCCGGTTCCCGGCCTGGTTCACCGTTATCCGGACCGGGTGCTCCTGCTGGTGACGGACTTTTGCTCGACCTACTGCCGGTACTGCACCCGCTCCCGGGTGGTGGGTCACGGGGCCATTCACCCCAGCCGCAACCGGCTGGAGCAAGCGTTTGCCTACATCGCGCAAACCCCGGCGGTCCGCGACGTGCTGATCTCCGGCGGCGACCCGCTGATGATCGGCGAGGAGAAGCTCTCCTGGATCCTGTCCCGGCTACGCCAGATCCCCCACGTGGAGATCGTGCGCATTGGCACCAAGGTGCCGGCGGTGCTGCCCCAGCGCATCACCCCGCGACTGGTTCGGATGCTGCGTCAGTTCCATCCCTTGTGGATGAGCCTGCACTTCACCCATCCGGACGAATGCACCCCGGAGGCCTACCGCGCCTGCGCCATGCTGGCCGACGCGGGCATTCCGCTGGGGTCCCAGACAGTGCTGCTCAAAGGCATCAACGACAACGTCGAAACCATGCGCCGGCTGTTGCACCACCTGCTCAAGATGCGGGTCCGGCCCTACTACCTGTACCAGTGCGACCCCATCAGCGGGTCGGCGCACTTTCGCGCCCCGATTGAAAAGGGCCTGGAGATCATCCGCGGCCTGCGCGGATTCACCAGCGGCTATGCCGTTCCCACCTACGTGGTGGACGCTCCCGGCGGCGGCGGGAAAATCCCGCTGATGCCCGACTACGTGGTGGGGCGGGAAAACGATGCCCTGGTGCTCAGAAATTACGAAAACGGCGTGTACCGTTATCCTGAATCCTGCGACATCTCAGCCAGTTGATATCATAAACAAACTCTGTCCGGTCGGGGAGCGCGCACCCTGCGGGGCGCGCTCCCCGATGTTTTTTGACCCCGTTTCGAGGAGAACACATGGTGGCATTGCAACCGACTTTGTGCGCGCGCTGCGCAACCCAGGGCAAAACCTGCTGTCAGGGAAGGGAAATCTACCTCACCCCCGGCGACGTGCAGCGTATCAGCGCCGTCAGCGGGGAACTGCAATTTGTGGAATGGGCACCAACCGCCGACCCGTCCTATCTGGATCAGGACGATGATCCGGTGTGGCGGGAGCATGTTTTTCAAAGCGACGGCAGCCGGCGGATCTTGAAGCGTGCGTCCAACGGGGACTGCATTTTTCTGGGCCCCCAGGGCTGCCGCCTGCCCCCAACGGTGCGGCCCCTGTTGTGTCGGCTGCATCCGCTGACTTATACGGCCGACCACATCGACGCCGAACCGGATGCGGAGTGCCCGCGCCATCTGCTGTCTTCCGGCGAGACGCTGCTATCGAGCACCCACACGCCCATGGCGCTGGCGCGGCAATGGCACCGCCAGCTCTACGAGGAGATCCTGACCGATGCCCCTGACAATCGGACTGACCTACGACCTGCGCTCTGAGTATTTGGCGGAAGGTTTTTCGGAGGAAGAAACGGCCGAGTTCGACCGGGACGAGACCGTGGCCGCCGTCGAATCGGCCCTCAACTCTCTGGGACACCGCACCGAGCGCATCGGCCACGGCCGCAAACTGGCGGCCGCCCTGGTGGCCGGCCGGCGCTGGGATCTGGTGTTCAATATCGCCGAAGGCCTTTACGGCATCGGCCGCGAGGCCCAGGTGCCGGCGCTTTTGGACATGTACCGGATTGCCTACACCTTTTCGGACCCGCTGGTCATGAGCCTGACCCTGCACAAGGGCATGACCAAGCGGGTGATCCGGGACGCCGGGGTGCCCACCGCGGATTTCATCGTGGCCGAAACCCCGGAGGACGCCCGGACGGTGACCTTTGCACCGCCCTATTTCGTCAAGCCCGTGGCAGAGGGCACCGGCAAGGGGGTCACGCCGGAATCGATCGTACGTCAAAAAACAGGCCTCGCGGCCGTCTGCCGGCGCTTGATCGGCGCCTTCGGGCAGCCGGTGATCATCGAGCCCTATCTGCCCGGCCGTGAGTTCACAACGGGCATCGTGGGCACCGGCCCCAAGGCCAGGGTGCTGGGCACCATCGAGGTGCATCTGCTGGAGACGGCCGAACAGGGGGTCTACTCCTACGTCAACAAGGAACAGTGCGAATCGCGGGTCAGATACACCCTCGGGCGCCCCGCGGAGGACCCGGTGGTGGCCGAAGCCGAGGCAGTGGCGCTGGCCGCCTGGCGGGCGCTGGGCTGCCGGGATGCGGGCCGTCTGGACCTCCGCTGCGACGACAGCGGCCATCCCCTGTTTATCGAGGTCAACCCCCTGGCCGGGATCCACCCCGAACATTCGGACCTGCCCATCATCTGCAGCCACCTGGGGGTGGCCTATGGGGAGCTGATCGGTTGGATCATCGAGTCCGCCGCCGCCCGGATTCCAGCAGCCGGGCGCACCCGGGGGCCCGTCTGATGCATGTGGCCATCGTTCACGACAGCGTCACCGATGCCGATGCCCCCGATGCCCGGGACGCCATCGTCCAAGCCGATGCCGTGGCCCAGGCATTGACGTCACTGGGCCACACGGTTTGCCGGGTCGCCTGCAGCCTGAACCTGCTGGCCGTGGCGGCCGAACTGCGCAGCCACCAGGTGGAGCTGGTGTTCAACCTGGTGGAGTCCATCGACGGTCAGGGGCGGCTGATCCACCTGCTGCCGTTCTATCTGGACGCCCTGCCGATGCCTTACTCCGGCGCCCGGGCCGAAGCCATGATGCTCACATCGAGCAAAACCATGGCCAAGGCCTGGATGGCCGCCGGGGGGATCCCCACCCCGGCATGGATCGGCCCGTGGCCGGGCACGGATGGCCGGGTTCAGGAAGGTGCCTCCAGGAAGCGCACCTGGATCGTCAAATCGGTCTGGGAGCATGCCTCCATCGGCCTGGGGCCACACAGTCTGATCCCCAATGCCGGCCCGCAAGAGATCTTCCCCCAATTGGAACGCCGCGCCGCTGAGCTGGGCGGCGCCTGTTTTGCCGAGCACTTCATCGCCGGCCGCGAGTTCAACCTCTCGCTCCTGGCGGATCCCGGCGGCCCGCAGGTGCTGCCGCCGGCGGAAATCATTTTCGAGGGCTACACGCCGGAAATGCCGCGCATCGTAGATTACCGGGCCAAATGGGATCAGAGCGCCTTCGAATACCACCACACCCCCCGGCGGTTTGAATTCGACTCATCCGATGCGGGCCTGCTGAAGCGTCTCGCGGCGCTGGCCCTGCGCTGCTGGGATCATTTCGGCCTCAAAGGCTATGCCCGGGTCGATTTCCGCGTGGACGATGCTGGCACCCCATGGGTTCTGGAGATCAACACCAACCCCTGTCTTGCACCGGACGCCGGGTTCGCCGCCGCCCTAAAGCAGGCGGAAATTGCCTTTTCCGATGCGGTCGCGCGCGTCATCACCGACAGCCTCCCGCCCGCCAAAACCGCCGCCGACGCCTGACGCCGCCCGGCCAACCTCAGCAAGGAAACCGTGGCATGCTCCGCATTCGACGCATCTATGACAACGTCCTGCCGGTGAACAAAAGCACCCTGGGTCAGGTTCAGGAAATTCTGCGCAGCCGCTTTTCGACCGTGGCCGAAGCGGAGATCGCGCTGATCTGCGAGAATCTCGGAAACCCCTTCAAACAGCGCTTTCGCCCGATTCTCTTCGTGGCCGAAAGCATCAAGGGCAAGGTGCGCGGATTTGCCATCCTTCTCCACGAACCCGAAATCCATTTCACCTATCTCGACTGGATCGCCACGGCTTCGGACCGCGCCGGCGGCGGCATCGGCGGCGCGCTCTATGACCGCATCCGCCAGGAATCGACGGCGCTGAAGGTGCAAGGCCTCTTTTTCGAGTGCCTGCCGGATGACGCCAAG
This sequence comes from Desulfobacteraceae bacterium, assembly GCA_011390985.1. Classification (GTDB taxonomy): domain Bacteria; phylum Desulfobacterota; class Desulfobacteria; order Desulfobacterales; family JAABRJ01; genus JAABRJ01. The sequence continues at coordinate 2,399 of JAABRJ010000540.1, read as the reverse complement.
GATTGCCGGGATCCGGCAGAACTCAAGCACAACCGCGCCCGTCTTCGCTTTTACGAACGCTACGGCGCCCGGCCGGTCGTCAACACCGGCTACGAATCGCCGGTAACGCCCGAGGACACCTGCATGCCCCACCTGGTCTACGACGACCTGGGCACCGGCCGGCCGCTGAAAAAGGCCTTGGCCCGGCAGGTGGTGCGGGCGATTCTGGAGCGCAAGTATGCCGACTACTGCCCGGCCGATTATGTCGAGCGGGTGGTGTCAAGCTTCAGGGACGATCCCGTGCGGCTGCGCGAATTCCGCTATGTCAAGCCCGCGGCGGTGATCGCGGTGGTCGAAAGCCGCTCGGCCGAGCAGATCGCCCTGATCGTCAACGACCGCCACGACATTCATCACGTCACCGAGCGGGGCTATGTGGAGTCGCCGGTGCGGGTGAAAAGCATCTTAAGCGCCATCGAGCCCAGCGGCCTGTTCACCACCATCACGCCCCGGCCCTTTCCGGACAAGCACCTCTACGCGGTTCACGATGCGGATTTCGTGGGGTATCTCAAACGCGCCTGCGCCGCGGTCCCCGCCGGAAAATCCCTTTACCCCTACATCTTCCCCATTCGCAACAAGACCCGCCCGCCCAAGGAGCCGTCGGTGCTCTCAGGCTACTACTGCATCGACACCTTCACCCCCATCAACGCCAACGCCTATCCGGCGGCGCGGCGCAGCGTGGACTGCGCCCTGACCGCCGCCCGTGAGATATTGGACGGCCGCAGGATCGCTTACGCCCTGATCCGCCCCCCCGGCCACCATGCCGAGCGCCGGTCGTTCGGCGGTTTCTGCTACTTCAACAACAGCGGCATCGCCGCCCAGTATCTGTGCGCGCATGGCCGGGTCGCCATTCTGGATGTGGACTACCACCACGGCAATGGCGGCCAGGACATCTTCTACCGCCGCAGCGATGTGCTGACCGTCTCGATTCACGGTCATCCCCGCTTCGCCTACCCCTACTTCAGCGGGTTCGAGGACGAGCGTGGCGAGGGCGAGGGCGAGGGGTTCAACCTCAACATCCCCCTGCCCGAGGCGGTCGACGGCGAGAAGTACCGCAAGGCCCTGGCGCGCGCCCTAAGGCGGATCATAGAATTCAAGCCCCAGTTTCTGGTTTTGGGCTTTGGCCTGGACCCGGCCAAGGGGGACCCCACCGGCTCGTGGTCCCTGACGGTGAAGGATTTCGCCCAAAACGGCCGGATGATCGGGGCCCTGGGCCTGCCGCTGGTGGTGGTCCAGGAGGGCGGATACCGCACCCAGACCTTGGGGAAAAATGCGCTGGCCTTTTTTCAGGGGCTGGTCGAGGGCGCCAATCAATGGGCGAACAGCCGCCACACCCCGGATCACCGGCTTCACGGGGTGATCTTCCGCGATGCGCTCGTTCCCGAGGACGCCGGGCGGGTCCGCCGCCTGGTGGAGGTCACCGGATTCTTCCATCCGGACGAGGTGGCGGTGGCCGAAGAACTGGTGGTCGAACGCCTGGAAAAGGGGGAGGCCAGCGGCTACCATTTCGTCATGGCCGACCACTACGGCCGGCTGGCCGGCTACGCCTGCTTTGGCCCCATCCCCTGCACCGCCGCCAGTTATGATCTTTACTGGATCGCGGTTCATCCGGACTTCCAGGGCCGCGGGCTGGGCCGTCGCCTGCTGACCGAATCCGAGCGTCGCATCAAGGCCGCCGGCGGCAGCCGGATCTACGTGGACACCTCACAGCGGGTGCAGTATGCCAGCACCCGCGCCTTTTATGAGCGCTGCGGCTACAGCCTGGAGACCGTGCTCAAGGACTTCTACGCCGTGGGCGACGGCAAGGCGATCTACTGCAAATCCCTTATTTAAAGTTCCGCGCACCTACGCCCGCCACAAGGTCCAGGCCAGACCATTTTTATCCGTACTGTGGGTAAATTTGGATTTGCATGTCAAACACTCGTAATCCTGCTCCTCGAAGCCCCGGGGTTTACTCCCCTTGAAAATGCGGGGCTCATCCACCTTTATTAAAAATTCATGCGGCCTTCCATTGCGCGCTTTCATGGATTGCGCCTCACACAGATCGCAAATTTTCATTTTGATTCCTTTCCGACTGATTCAGGGAAAACCCGGTCCCTCTTTTTTGAACTTGACAAATAAAACCAAATGGGATGAAGATCCCAGCCGAATAAAACGACCAATTATTACCAAAAATGATACATTCGTGCTTGGCGCTTCACCCCACGCCACCATCACGGGAGGCCTTGGGCGAACCATGATTTTCCCCATATCCGGCACTGAGGTCAATCCTTTCGTCGCCTTCGGCGTGGCGTGCGTTATCTCCTTTTTTGGTCCTGCACGCCACCTGGCGCCAGGTGGCGTTTAAATACGATGGCGCCACC
>JAABRJ010000539.1 GCA_011390985.1 Desulfobacteraceae bacterium | reverse complement strand
TGATGTCCTTCAGCTCCATGTGCACCACCACCATCATGAACCTGCTCAAACCCGAAAAAATTCTGATGCTTTCGGAGGGGTTGAACGTCTTTCGAAATGTCCTCGGCGGCGAGCTGCAAAACAAACCGCTGCTGGAGCTTAAAATTCGGGAAAGAACCGGCTGCAGCGTGATTGCGGTCAAGAGAGGCGACCGGGTGGTGATCAACCCGGACCCACAGATTGTCCTGGAAAAAAACGACGAATTGATCCTGATCGGCTCGGAGGAAGCCGAGAAACGCTTTAATGAAAATTATGCGGTTACCTGAGGGAAGTCCTGAGCGCTGCGGGCTTGAAACCAACCCCATTTTAATCGGGGCGCCGGCGATTCCCTGCAGCGGGGATGGAGTTTATAAGTCGGCCGGTATCAACAGAAACGGCCACCGCTTCAGGTGGCCGTCGCTATGGATCTTATTTTGGTCGGGGCGAGAGGATTTGAACCTCCGACTTCCTGCTCCCAAAGCAGGCGCGCTGCCAGACTGCGCCACGCCCCGCAATGCCGGCGATTCTGTAGCATGCTTTCGCTTCGCCTGCAAGCCTAATGCTTTTCCGGAGCGGCATTTTCCAGAAAGTCGGCAACGCCCGCGGCGATGGCGCGGGCCAGGGCTCTGAGGGCTTCGGGGTTGCCCAACTGCTCGGCTTCGAAAGGGTGAGTAAGGTAGCCGACTTCAATCAGCACCGCCGGCAGGTCGGCACCGGCCAAAACCGCCAGGGGTGCACCGACCAGGGAGGTGTCCAGCACCCCGGCCAGGCTGTCCAGAAGCACTTTTGCCAGCGAACGGCTGGAGGCCAGGTGCCGGTTCTGAAGATGCTCCCAGCGGGGCTGCTCCTCCTGGCCGAAATCCGCACCGGCGGCTGGCCCATCGGCACCCTGGGCGCCCCTGAAAAAGAAGATGGTTGCCCCGCGGGGGCCATGGAGAAAACTGCCGCCGGCGTGCAGACTGACGAACACCGACGCCTCGAGGTGGTTGGCGAGTGCTGTGCGCTGGGCCAGATCGATCTGCTCGTCGCCGCTGCGGGTCAGTTCCACCCGGCACGTTGGCGCCAGGGCCTTTTGCAGTTCCAACGCCAGGGCCAGCATGCGGTCCTTCTCCACTGCGCCTTGGCTGCCGCGAACCCCGACGTCGTCCCCGCCGTGCCCCGGATCAACCACCACAACGGGCCGCTGCGCCGCAAAAGACAGCCTGCCCGCAGCCCCGAAGGCCAGGATCACCCCCCCAAAAAGGACAACCGCCAGCACCGGAATTCGCCCCGGAATGGTCCCAACATATTGACACGACAAGATCTTTCTCAATTTTTCTTGACACCTTAGATGTTTAATATTAATTTTGCCAATTGTACCATAAATGTGTTAGTTTCTTTTTTTCAAGGATTTTAGAGCAGTTGCAGCATATCAGACCTATGAGCGCCTGACAACGCCAGCCGCGCCCCGACGATGACCGACCGTCATTTTTTGATGATTGCGGGAATCGGCCGTGACCGGGTTGCGGTCGACTTGGAACCGCTGCGGCGCACGCTGGTCAGGCAACCGACTTCCAGACCAGCGCCCCGTTTGCGGGCACCTTTATGCAATCGTCGCATGTGGGTTTTGGGTCTTGCGACGCCAATGCTGCAGCAGGATGCGAGAGTGGCGGAATTGGTAGACGCACTGGACTTAGGATCCAGCTCTGGCGACAGAGTGGGAGTTCAAGTCTCCCCTCTCGCACCACCTAAAAACAGGTTTCGCTTTTGGGTGCCTGAATTATATCGAAGTTTCGACCCTGGCAACGGTAGTTTTGATTTGAATCCGCTGCAAATACACCCTGCGATGGGTGCCGCTGCCCGGGGAATCAGCAGCTCCGCTCTGCTCGGGCGTCTGCAGCTTGCGCCTTTAAGCACTCGGAACCTCAAGACCGGCCCCGCCGAACTTACCGGATGGACATTTAGAAAGGATTGGCATGCAATTCACTGTTGAAGACCTGAGCTCCGTAAAAAAGATCCTGCACATCGAAATTCCCGAGGCGGACATCACCTCCGAAATTGACAAAGCCTATAACGACCTCAAAAAGACGGCCAAGATCAAGGGCTTTCGGCAGGGCAAAGCCCCTCGGAGAGTTTTGCAGCGGATTTACCAAAAAGAGGTCCACGCCGACATCACCGCGCGGCTGATTCAGACCTCCTTTGCCGAAGCGCTGAAGCAGACCGAACTCAAGGCGATCGGCGAGCCCCAGATCGATCCGTCCGAAATGAAGGAGCACAGCCCCTACCGATACCAGGCCACCATTGAGATCGCCCCGGAGATCGCCGACATCGATTTCAAGGGCATCGACTTGAAAAAGACCGTTTACCCCATTACCGACGTGGAAATTGAAACCCAGATCAAAATGCTCCAGAAAAACATGGCCCGCATGGAGCCCGTCAACGACCCACGGCCCTGCCAGCAAGGGGACCCTGTGATCGTCGACTACGAAGGCTTCAAGGGCGGTCAGCCGTATGATGAGGTTCAGAAAACCGAGAATTTCACCCTCAAGCTCGGCGACGGCCACATCCTGAAAGCCTTCGATGACGGCATCATCGGCATGCAGGCCGGAGAAACGCGGCGCTTCGAAGTGCAGTTTCCCGAAGATTATTTCAACAAGGCCCTCGCCGGCCAAGCGGTCGAGTTCGCCGTCACGCTGAAGGAGATCCGCAAGGAGGTGCTGCCGGAGATCGACGATGAGTTCGCAAAGCGCCTCGGCCCTTACGAAACCGTGGACGCCGTCAAGGCGGCGATCCGTGACAATCTCCAAAAGGGGTATGCCAAAAGGACCGAGCAGGAGCTCAACGAACAGATTTTCCAGGCCTTGATCGCCAAGTCACCGTTCGAAGTGCCCGACACCCTTGTAAATTATGAGCTGGAGGGAATCCTGGACGAGGCCGAAAGAGCGTTTACCTATCACAACATGTCGCTGGAGGAAGTGGGCCAAACCCGGGAGAAGATGGCTGAAAAATACCGCGACACCGCTGAAAAACAGGTGAAACGCTACCTATTGCTCAACAAAATCATCGGCCAGGAGAACCTCAGCCTTTCGGACGAAGAACTGGAGGCCGGCATTGCCGTCATGGCCGAGACATCCAACCGGCCCGTCGAGGAAATCAAAAAATACTATCAGGAGAATCCGGAGCGTCTCAGCTTCTTCAAACACGCGCTACTTGAAAAAAGCGCCGTCAATCTTATCATCAAAAACAGCAACATCGAAGAAGTCGCGCCGGAGTTGGAAAACCCGGCGGCCGCCCCGCAAGGCGTGTAAGACCGCCACCGGCCGAAGTTCTGGAAAAATGTTTCCCATAAGGAGGCTATCTTGCCCTTAATTCCAATGGTTATCGAGCAGAGCAGCCGCGGCGAGCGCGCCTACGATATTTACTCCCGCCTGCTGAAGGACCGTATCATCTTTCTGGGGTCGCCTGTAAACGACGAGGTCGCCAACCTCCTGATCGCCCAACTGCTTTTTCTGGAATCCGAGGATCCCGAAAAAGACATCAACTTCTATATCAACTCCCCCGGCGGGGTCGTGACCTCTGGTCTTGCGATCTACGACACCATGCAGTACATCAAGCCGGACATTGCCACCGTCTGCATCGGGCAGGCAGCCAGCATGGGCGCGGTGCTGCTGGCGGCCGGAAAGGCCGGCAAGCGCTATTCGCTGCCCAACTCAAGGATCCTGATTCATCAGCCGATGGGGGGCTTTCAGGGGCAGGCCTCGGATATCGAGATTCAAGCCAATGAGATTATCCGGATGAAAGAGACCCTCAACCAGATCCTGGCAAACCACACCGGCAAAAACATCAAGCAGATCAAAAAAGACACCGACCGGGACTTTTTCATGAGCGGCGCCGAAGCCAAGGCCTACGGTCTCATTGACCACGTCATCGTAAACCGCGACGATCTCGATCAGTTAGAAAAAACGGAGGCATAAAATGGCCAAAAAGGGAGGCACGGACGACAATCTCTTTTGCTCTTTCTGCGGCAAAAGCCAGAAAGAGGTCAAGAAGCTGATTGCAGGTCCGGCTGTGTATATATGTGACGAATGCATCCAGCTTTGCAGTGAGATCATCGAAGAGGAATCCGAGAAGGAAGTCGGCGCCGGACTTCAGAACCTTATGACCCCCAAGGAGATCAAGGCCAAGCTGGACGAATATGTGATCGAGCAGGACCGGGCCAAGAAGTACATGGCCGTGGCGGTTCACAATCACTACAAGCGGCTGGAATCTTCGGTCGCCACCGGCGATGTGGAAATCCAGAAGAGCAACATCCTGCTGATCGGCCCCACCGGCTGCGGCAAGACCCTGCTGGCCCAGACGCTGGCGCGCTTTCTCAACGTGCCCTTCACCATCGCCGACGCCACCAGCCTGACCGAGGCCGGCTATGTGGGAGAGGATGTCGAGAACATCATTCTGGCGCTGCTCCAGAACGCCGACTACGATGTCGAGAAAGCCAAGCGAGGCATCGTCTACATCGATGAAATCGACAAAATCGCGCGCAAATCCGAAAACCCCTCGATTACCCGCGATGTTTCCGGCGAGGGCGTACAGCAGGCCCTGCTGAAGATCATCGAAGGCACCACCGCCAGCGTCCCGCCCAAGGGGGGCCGCAAGCACCCCCAGCAGGACTTCGTCAAAGTGGACACTTCCAACATCCTGTTCATCTGCGGTGGCACTTTCAACGGGCTGGAGCAGATCGTCATGCGCCGCCTGGGGTCGAAGGTGATGGGGTTCGGCGCCAAGATCAAAAAGCCCGAGGAAAAGAGCACCGGCGAAATCCTCAAAATGGTGCGGCCGGAAGACCTGATCAAGTATGGCCTGATCCCCGAGTTCCTCGGTCGTCTGCCGGTGATTGCAACCTTGGGTGAGCTGAGCGAAGCCTCCCTGATTCGCATCCTGACCGAACCGCGCAACGCCCTGATCAAGCAGTTTCAAAAGCTGTTTGAAATCGAAGGGGTCAACCTGCGCTACACCGATGCGGCCCTCAAGGCCATTGCTGCCGAGGCCGTCAAACGTAAATCCGGCGCGCGCGGGCTGCGGGCGATCATCGAGAGCTGCATGCTGGACATCATGTACGACATCCCGTCAGCTGAAAACATCAAAGAATGTGTTGTGGGAGAAGAAGTGGTGCTCAATCAGGAACCCCCCATCCTGCTCTACGAGCAAAACCAGAAAAAGGCCTGATAAAAGGGCCGGGTGAGCCGGCCCCGTTGTTCCGGTAAGCCGCGCCCCGCCCAGCCCCTCGAATCCCGGATTTAAACACTTTAGAACTTCAAAAAAGAGACAAATGATTAACCTGCCTAAATTTTTCAAACCAGAGGACGCTGGCCCTCCAGCCAAATTGCAGCTGCCGTTGATCCCCCTGCGGGACATGGTGGTTTTCCCCTATATGGTGGCCCCGCTTTTCGTCGGGCGCAACCGGTCGGTGAATGCACTTTCCGACGCAATGAACAGCGACAAAACCATTTTTCTGGTCACTCAGAAAAACCCGGGCGTTGACAGTCCGACGGAAAACGACATGAGCCGGGTCGGCACGATTGGAACCGTCCTGCAACTGCTGAAGCTGCCCGACGGAACGGTCAAGGCCCTGGTGGAGGGCAAGGCCCGGGCCAGGATTTCCCGGTTTCTGCCCAGTGAAGCCTTTTTCAAGGTCGAAACCGAGCCGATCTTCGAAGGCGGGATCGACGCGGCCGAGGCCATGGCGCTGACCCGCGCCATCATCGAAAGCCTTGAAGAATACGCCCAGAAGAACAAGAACTTCTCCAAGGAGCTGGTGCGCAACGCCGCCTCCATCCCCGATCCCTCCCAACTGGCCGACACGGTGGCCGCCCATTTTTCCTTCAAACTCGAGGACAAGCAGCTGCTGCTGGAAACCGAATCACTGACCGAGCGCCTGGCGCTGCTCCTGCGACTGATCAAAATGGAGGTCGAGGTCTTCGTGATGGAGCAGCGGATCAAGGGCCGGGTCAAGGACCAGATGGAGAAGACCCAGCGCAATTACTATCTCAACGAGCAGATGCGGGCCATCAAGAAGGAAATGGGGGCTGAAGAGGATGCCGCCGACGAACTTGACGAGCTTGAAAAGCGCATCGGGCGTAAACGCCTGTCCAAGGAGGCCGCTGCCAAAGTCAAACACGAATTCGAAAAGCTCAAGCTGATGACACCCATGTCGGCCGAAGCTACTGTTGTCCGCAACTACATCGAGTGGATCATAAGCCTGCCGTGGTTTGACAAGAGCCGGGTGCGCAATGACATCGAAGAGGCCGAGAAGATTCTGGATGAGGACCACTACGGGTTGGAAAAACCCAAGGAGCGCATCGTGGAATACCTGGCGGTGCAGTCCCTGGTGAAGAAAATCCGCGGCCCGATCCTGTGCCTGGTGGGCCCCCCGGGGGTCGGCAAAACCTCTCTGGCCAAATCCGTGGCGCGGGCCACCGGACGCAAGTTTGTCCGGCTGTCCCTGGGCGGTGTGCGCGATGAAGCCGAGATCCGCGGGCACCGACGGACCTACATCGGCGCCATGCCCGGAAAGATCATCCAATCACTCAAGAAGATCGGCGCCAACAACCCGGTTTTCTGTCTGGATGAAGTCGACAAGATGAGCATGGATTTTCGCGGCGACCCCTCCGCGGCACTCCTGGAAGTCTTGGACCCGGAACAGAACTTCAGCTTCAACGACCACTACCTGGACCTGGATTACGACCTCTCGGAAATCCTCTTCATCACAACGGCCAATACCCTGCCAGATATTCCCCTGCCGCTCCAGGACCGGATGGAGGTCCTTCAGCTGCCCGGCTATACCGAACACGAAAAGTACAATATCGCCCAGGATTTTCTCATCCCCAAGCAGATTCGGCTGAACGGGCTGGAGGGGTACGACATCCAATTTTCAAAAAACACAGTTTACGAAATCATTCAGAAATATACCCGCGAGGCCGGGGTCCGCAATCTGGAGCGTGAAATTGCCGCGATCTGCCGAAAAATCGCCCGGGAAGCGGTCAAGAACGGCCAAGAAAAAACCTACAAGGTCGCCCAGAGCGCCGTTCAGAAGTATCTTGGCGCGCCGCGCTTCCGCCATGGACAAATTGAGGAGCGCGACCAGATCGGCATCGTTACCGGCCTGGCCTGGACCCATGTGGGCGGCGAGCTGCTGTGCGTGGAAACCCTGGTGATGCCCGGCAAGGGCGACCTGATCATTACCGGTAAACTGGGAGAGGTGATGAAGGAGTCCGCCCAAGCTGCGGTCAGCTACGTCCGTTCGCGCGCCGAACGGCTCGGCCTGGACCCCCGCTTCCACCGCAAAACCGACCTTCACATCCACGTCCCCGAAGGGGCAATCCCCAAGGACGGCCCCTCTGCGGGGATCTCGATGTGCACCTCGATCGTCTCGGCCCTCACCCGTCGGCCGGTGCACCGCGATATCGCCATGACCGGGGAGATCACCCTCCGCGGGCGGGTGCTGCCCATCGGCGGTCTGAAGGAAAAAATCCTGGCCGCCCACCGGGCCGGTATCCGCAAGGTGCTCATTCCGGGGGACAACGAAAAGGACTTGAAGGACATCCCGGCCAGCATTGCCAAACAGGTGCAAATCGTGCCGGTTGAACACATGGACGAAGTCCTGACCCATGCCTTGGTGCTGGCGGACGGCGACACCCTCTTCCAGGGAAGCGACATCTATTTCGACGTCAGCGCGGATAAACAACTCCATTCTCGAACCACGATCAATTGATCCGCGTTTTTTTGCACAAGGCACTTTTTTGCCTTGACTTTGGCTGGGTAAATCGGTAATTGTTCAACCCTCTTTCGAGGAAACCGGTCGCCAAGCAGCGCTAATTTGCGGGCGGGTAGCTCAGTTGGGAGAGCATCGGCCTTACAAGCCGAGGGTCACAGGTTCAAGCCCTGTTCCGCCTACCACTCTTTCGGACGGCTTGAGCAACACACGGGGGCGTAGTTCAGTTTGGTTAGAACGCCGGCCTGTCACGCCGGAGGTCGCGAGTTCGAGTCTCGTCGCTCCCGCCATTTTTCATAAAGAGTCCAGCTGGTTACCAAGCCAACTGGGCTCTTGCTTTTTAACGCCTCCTCGATTGACGGCTTTTCAGACAGCTTTTTCATTTCCCGCCACCAGATTCCCCGTTGCTGAAAACTCTTTCAAACGCGATCACCTCGGCGTCGGCTGTCTTCGAAGACAGGCTTTCGAGTGCTTCACGAACACGTTCGAGCCCAATCCTTCTCAAATAGTGTTCAGTGGTCTTCGAGCTCCTGTGCCGCAAAATGGCCTGGATGTTCGTTCAGACAAAGAAAAACGTGGGTGTGGTCCTTGATGGGCCTATGGTCCCACCACCATCGCAGGGATTTCCGCAACTCCTTGGTCATCGGTAGCCAATCACATTCGAAAGAGCCGTCCTTGCGTTTGCGGGTCCAATCCTGGAGTCGTAACCACTTCTAATTTTCTAATAATCTATTCTAGAGATAAAGGATGCTGGAATCCTAATAGAGTTTTTACAGCAAG
>JAABRJ010000538.1 GCA_011390985.1 Desulfobacteraceae bacterium | reverse complement strand
GGAAAACGTGGACCTGTTCATCTCGATTCACACCAACGCGCACCGAGACCGCAATGCCTACGGGGTCGAAACCTACTTTCTCAACCTCGCCACCGACGATGAAGCCATTCTGGTGGCCGCCCGCGAAAACGCGACATCCACCAAAAACATCAGCGACCTGCAGACCATCCTGACCGACCTGATGCAGAATGCCAAGATCAACGAATCCAGCCGTCTGGCGGCCCACGTGCAAAACGATCTGACGGCCTTTCTCGGAACGCGCTACCCGCAGGTCAAGAGCAAGGGGGTCAAGCAGGCGCCCTTCTATGTCCTGCTGGGGGCCCAGATGCCGGCAATTCTCGTGGAGACGTCCTTCATCAGCAACCCCAGGGAGTGCAAGCGGCTGACCACTCCGGCCTACCAGGAGCACCTCTGCGACGGCATCATCCAAGGCATCCGGCGCTACATGCGGGAAACCACCCCCACGGCCTTCCGGGAGCAGCCCCAACCATCGGGCGCCCCCGGCTGATCCCGACCCTCTTGCCAGCCGTCCGCGCCATCGACGCTGTGAACCGCCATGCCCACTGTGCTTTCCAAAATACGAGCGCTCTTCTTCAAATCCACCAATGACTACATGGTCATCGGCCAGGTCTTGAAGATGAAAAATCTCGTCACCGACGAACAGCTCGAAACCGCCGTCAAGGTGCAGCGGGACACCCTCGCAGACCAGGGCCAGGCGATCTCCCTGGGAATGATTCTGGCGGAGCTGGGATATGTCAGCGAGGCCGAGATCGTGCGGGCGATCAACGCGCACTACCACCTCGATGTGACCTCCCTGGCCGACGACATCAAAGACCTCGTGGGCAAAAAACGGGGCACCTTTGTCGAGCGTCTGCCGGCACCGCGGATTCCCATCTGGTTTCAGTTCTCAGCGGTCATCATCGCCATTACGGTGTTGACCACCTTTGTGCTGAATTTCTTTATTCTCAGCCGCCAGAAAGATTTGCTCTACGACCAGTCCAAGAAAATCGGAATGGTCAGCCTCAATTACTTTGCCGCCAATGCGCGCATTCCGCTTCTGGAAGACGACATCCTGCAGCTCAATACCCTGATCAAGAATACCACCGCCGTGGAAGGGCTGGTTTACGCCGTCATTGTCGATCAGGACCAGAAAATCAAAGCCCACACCGACCATGACCAGATTGGAAAAATATTAAATAAATCAGAACCCTTGAGCACCGAAACGCGTGAGGGCGAGATAACCTATTTCACCACACGCCAGCCGACCGGGCGCCAGGTCCTGAACCTGGCGCACCCCGTGCGCTTCCAGGATAAACTGTTGGGCGAGGTGCATGTCGGGGTTTCCATCGACTTCATCAACGAGCTGATCCGCCAGAATAAAAAATCAGTCGTCTCCCTGACCCTGACCATCATCCTGGTCGGCATCCTGGTTGCCCTGCTGATGGGGCTTCGTTTTTCGCACCCGATTGAGAAACTGGTCTTCGCCACTCAGGAAATAGGCAGAGGCAACTACCACCACAAGGTTCAGCTGGGCCGCAACGACGAACTCGGCAACCTCGCCACGGCGTTTAACCAGATGGGAAATGAGCTCCTGCGCAAGTCACGCATGCAGGAATCTTTCGGCAAATATGTCGGTGCCGAAGTGCTCGATATGATCCTGGCAAACCCCGAAGCGAACTGGCTCAAAGGTCACCGCAACCGGGCGACGACTTTGATTGCCGACATCCGCGGGTTTACGGCCTTCTCCGATATCCGGGAGCCCGAGGCGGTGGTGGAGGCCTTGAACGAATATTTTGAAATTGCCACGCGGACCATTATCCATTATGGTGGCTACATCGACAAATTCATCGGCGATGCCGTGCTCGCGGTCTTCGGTGTTCCCGTATACCGCCGCAATCACCTCGAGCGCGCCCTAAGGGCCGCTCTGGATCTTCAAGCCGAGCTGAAAAAGGCCAGCGGCGGAGGCAACGTGCTTTTGGGGGCGGTGGGGATCAGTATCGACACCGGTGAAGTCGTGGCCGGCAACATCGGCACTCAGGAAAAAATGGAATACACGGTCATCGGGGACAGCGTCAACAGCGCGTCGCGTTTGAACGGCCTGGCCGGACCGGGAGAGGTCATCATCAGCCAGGCCGTTTTCCAGACGATGGGCGCCCTTGTGGATGCGGAGCCCCTCGGCCCGCGCCAGATCAAGGGAGTTTCCGAAGCGGTGATCTCATACCGGCTGAAAAGTATCAGGAAAGCGGTCGTTTCAGATGCGACAAGGATTCAAAGGTCTGCTTAAGTCTCCCTGGATGCTGATTCTTTTGGCGGTCCTGACCGCCGTCGCGACCGCATCGGCAGCCCCGCCCGCGCCGCTCAACGGCGAGCGCGAGGACTTTCGCGTCATCCGCACAACGCCCCAGGACAGCTTTGCCTCGCTTGCGGCGCGCTATTACGGGGACGCCCGGCATGGCTGGTGGATCGCGCAGTTCAACGGCGTCGAGACCGTCCAGCCGGATCAGACCCTTGTCATTCCGCTGCAGCCCATGGGGCGCGGCGGGCTCTATCCGAACGGTTACCAGGTGGTGCCCATTCTGGCTTACGAATGGACCGCATCCCGTCCGGAAGGCAGTCAAACAGTCAGTGCAGCGGCCTTTGAAGAGCAGATGCAGTTTCTTCAAAACATGGGGTATCACCCCGTCAGCCTCGGCCACCTGATGGATTTCATGGATTTCAAGGTGCCCTTGCCGCGACAGGCGGTGGTTATCACCTTCGACGGGGCCGGGCAGGAGATTCTCGACATCGCCGCGCCCATTCTGCGCCGCTTTCACTTCCCGGCGGGCCTTTTTGTGGATACCGATTCGGTCGGCCGGAAGCACGCGCTTACCTGGGAGCGCATCAAGGCCCTGGGATTGCAGGGCGTCGAGGTGCACTCCTTCACCAAAACCGGCCGCGATCTCACCCAACCCTCATCCTCGGAGTCCTTTGCGGACTACCTCAAGGCTCTCGAGGCCGAACTCCTGATTTCCAAAAGGACCATTGAAAAAAAGACCGGCCAAAAATGCCGTTTCCTGGCCTATCCGCATGGCAGGACCAGCGATGTGGTAGTTGCATTTCTCAAAAAATACGGCTATCGTGCCGGATTTACCCGCAAAAGCGGCAGCAACCCGTTTTTCGTCGGCAGCTTCCGCATTCAGCGCGCCTTGATAACCGGCAGCACCACCCTGAATGAGTTTAAACAGCACCTCGCGGTATTTGCCGAAAGCAAGCTGGAATGAACCAGCGTCTTGCCCACCTGATGGCGTGTCTTGTGGTGCTCCTGACGGGCTGCGCCGATCTGTCGCCGTTCTATCGTAAAGCGCCCGTTGCAGCGATCACCACGCCACCCCCCAGCGCAGCACCGCCCGCAGCGGTTTCAGTGCCGACCCCGTTTCATACCCGTGCCCTGGACTATGAAAAAAACGGCGACCTCCAACTGGCGCTCTTTTTCTGGAAGGTGGTGTCCAGGCACAACCCGGAGGACAAGGAGGTGACCGGCCGGATCGAGAGCCTCAAGATCACCATCGAGCGGGAATCCCAGCAGCACTTTGAAAAAGGGGTTTCCCTTTTCAGTGAAGGCCATCAAAAAGAGGCCCAAACCGAATTCCTGATCGCCCTGCGGCTAAACCCAGACCATCAGTACGCCCTTGATTACCTTAAAAATCGCATCCACGCTGAACGTCATATTTCCCACGTGGTGGCCGCCGGCGACACCTTTTCGACGATCGCCGAAAAACTTTACCAGGACCCGCAGATGGGCCTGATGATCGCCGCCCTGCTGGAGGTCCCCCCGACTGCCAAACCGACACCCGGCACCGTTCTGCAGCTGCCGAAAGCGATCGGAAAACTCAAACCGCCCTCCGTCAACATCGATCAGGAGCTGGAAAACGCCAGGGCGCTGCTGGCCGACGGGCAGTTTGAAACGGCCGCGGTTCTCTTGGAAAAAGTTCTTCAGCAGCAACCGACCAACCGCGCCGCCCGCAGGCTCGTCGATCAGGCCCATTACGGAAACGGCAAACGTCTCCATCTCGAGCAGCGTTATCGCGACGCCCTCCAGGCGTTTGAAAAGGTAAGCCCCGGTTTCCAGGACACCGACGTTTTTGTGGCCGTCATCCGCCAACAGCTGGAAAAGGATGCCGAAACCCACTACCGCAGGGGTGTCAACCACTTTGTCAACGAGGACCTGGCCAAGGCGATCGAGGAGTGGGAGCAAACCCTGGCGCTAAACCCCGAACACCAAAAGGCCGCCCAAGATATCGAAAACGCCCGTGAACTGCTCAAAAAACTCGGAAAAGTGGAGCCGCCGACCGTCGATTAGGGTCCCAGTTCAGCGCGCGCCGTCACCCCAGCGAGCCGCCCCGCATGCCCCCTCCCATCCCTGAATCGGCGCCCCCCGCCGGCGCCCCCTTGTTGGCACTTGGTTTAGGTGTCTTGGCGGTTTCAACCGGCGCCATCTTTGCGCGCCTGGCCGACGCCCCGGCCCTGGTGACCGCCGGCTACCGAGTCGGCCTGGCGACTTTGGTGCTGGCGCCCTTTGCCTGGTGGCGGGGAAGGGGCGAACTGCGCGCCCTGCCTGCTGACCAGTGGCGTCTGGCGATCCTCTCGGGGTTTTTTCTGGCACTGCATTTTGCCACCTGGATCTCCTCGCTGGACTACACTTCGGTGGCCAACAGCGTGGTGCTGGTCAATACCAATCCGCTTTGGGTCGGGCTGCTGACGCCCCTGATCGCCCGCGAGCCGATCCGGCGGGTGGCGCTGATCAGCATCCTGACGAGCGTGGTCGGCGCGGTGATCATCGGCCTGGGCGACTTTGCCGGCGGTGGCCGCGCCCTCTGGGGTGATGCCCTGGCGCTTGCCGGGAGCATCTGTGCCGCGCTCTACCTGCTGCTTGGCCGCCGCCTGCGACAGCGGCTTTCCCTGCTGAGCTACGTCTTTATCTGCTACGGCAGCGCCGCGGTTTTTCTGTGGCTGGCGGTTCTCGCGCTGGGGCTGCCGGTGCGCGGTTTCAGCGGCGGCACGTGGGGGGCCTTCTGGGCCATGGCGCTTTTCACCCAGTTGGTGGGGCACACCTGCTACAACTGGGCCCTGAAGTGGTTCAGCGCCGCCTTGATCGCCGTCAGCCTGCTGGGGGAACCGATCGGCAGCACAATTCTGGCCTACATTCTTTTCCAGGAAGGCCTGAGCTGGCTCAAAATGCTGGGCGCCGGCCTGATCCTCTTGGCGATTTACTGGGCGGCGACCGGCGAAAAGTAAGATTTGACAAAGAATAGCTGATCGACTAAACCGGGGGCACGCTTACGGGCATTTCAGAATGACCACCGCAGGAGGATTAAATGGCTTACGAAAACATCATTTACACCGTCGAGGAAGGCATTGCCACCATCACCTTCAACCGCCCCAAGGCGCTCAATGCGCTCAACGCGGATCTCTTGAAGGAGCTTTCGGCCGCTCTGGACGTAATTGCAGCCGACGAAGATATTCGCGTGCTGGTATTGACCGGCGCCGGTCAGAAAGCCTTCGTGGCCGGCGCCGACATCTCCGAGCTGGCGGCCTTCAACCCGCTGCAGGCCAAACTGTTCGGCCGGCAGGGGCAGGCTGCGCTCAACAAACTCCAGGCGCTGGCGATTCCGGCGATTGCCGCCGTCAATGGCTACGCCCTCGGCGGCGGCAGTGAAATGGCCCTGGCCTGCGACTTTATCTATGCATCCGAAAACGCCATGTTCGGCCTGCCGGAGATTTCGCTGGGAATCATTCCGGGCTTCGGCGGCACCCAGCGTCTGCCGCGCCTGGTCGGCATCAACAAGGCCAAGGAGATGATCTTCACCGGGAAAATGGTGCCCGCCGCCGAGGCCGCCGAGATCGGACTGGTCAACAGGGTTTGTGCCCCCGAGGCCTTGATGGAAGAGGTATCCAAGACCGCCAAGCTCATTGCCGCCAAGGGCCGAGTCGCCCTGCGGGCCGCCAAGCAGGCGATCAACAGCGGCATCCACACCGACCTGACCACCGGCTGCGGCATCGAGCTCGATGCTTTTGCGCTCTGCATGGCCAGCGAAGATGCCAAGGAAGGGACGGCCGCATTCCTGGAAAAACGCAAACCCGTTTTCAAGGGTCGCCTCAGCCACTAGATCTTTTTACTTGACAGCGATTTTTATTTATTTTAGCTATCCTGGAAATCATCACTGCCATCAACGAATCGGAATCCTCGATGGATCGGTATTTTTACTACTTTGTCTTTTTCGGCTTTTTTGGGGGCTTGCACTTTAGGCGGTCTGCCCATGGCCCAGCAAACCATGGGTGGACGGCAAAACCAGACGCCCATGGTTTTTTTACAAAAGCTGCGGGTGACCTGACCACCCCCCGCAGCTTTTTTTATTTGATCTTTACGGGATTTTTTTGAATTATTCTCTATTCTTTTTGGGAGGAGGGAAATCGGGATGATTTTCGACATCGAATTTGAAACCATGCCCCGGGAAGCCCTGGAATCGATTCAATTGCGGCGGCTTCAGGCGACCCTCGAGCGTGCCTATGCCACAGTGCCTTTTTACCGCAAACAGTTTGAAAAAGCGGGCCTCAAACCCGGGGACATCCGATCGCTGAAGGATCTGCACCAAGTTCCGTTCACCACCAAACAGGATCTGCGGGACAACTACCCCTTCGGCATGTTTGCCGTTCCCATGGACAACGTCGTTCGTATTCACGCCTCTTCCGGCACCACCGGTCAACCCACGGTGGTCGGCTACACCGCCCGCGACGTCAACACCTGGGCGACCCTCATGGCCCGCTCGCTCTCGGCCGGCGGCGCCACCCGCGGCGACATCATTCACAATGCATACGGATACGGGCTGTTTACCGGCGGATTGGGCGTCCACTACGGCGCCGAGAAGCTGGGGGCTTCGGTGATTCCGGTTTCCGGCGGCAACACCAAACGCCAGATCGTCATCATGAGGGATTTCGGGCCCACGATTCTGACCGCCACCCCGTCCTATGCCCTGCACCTGGCCGAGGTCGCCGAGGAAATGGGGGTTTCCTTCCGCGATCTCAAGTTCAAGTACGGCATTTTCGGCGCCGAGCCCTGGTCGGAGAAGATGCGGGATGAAATCGAACGCAAGCTGGGACTTGTCGCAGTCGACATTTACGGGCTGAGCGAGGTGATCGGTCCAGGGGTCGCCATCGAGTGCCATGAGGCCAAAAAAGGACTCCATATTTTCGAGGATCATTTCATTCCCGAAATCATCGACCCCGCCACCGGCGATGTCCTGCCCTACGGTCAAACCGGTGAGTTGGTCTTTACCTCGGTCACCAAGGAAGCCTTCCCCGTCATCCGCTACCGCACCCGGGATATCAGTGCCCTGCACGCCGAGCCGTGCATCTGCGGCCGCACCCTGGTCCGGATGGACAAGGTCAGCGGCCGGACCGATGACATGCTGATCATCCGCGGCGTCAACGTCTTCCCCTCCCAGATCGAAAGCGTCCTGATGGAAATGGAAGGCGTGTCCCCCCATTACCAGCTGGTGGTCGACCGCGAGGGCAACCTCGACACCCTGACGGTGCGGGTGGAAGTCGACGAGCACGTCTTCTCCGACGAGGTCAAGCGCCTGCAGGATCTTGAGCGCCGCATCTCCAAAAACATCAAAGAGTACCTCGGGGTTTCGGCCAAGGTCAAACTGGTGGAGCCCAAGGCCATCGCGCGCAGCGAAGGCAAGGCCATCCGGGTGATCGACAACCGCAAGCTATGACGGGCCCCCAGACCAATGGTGCCCCCTGAAAGGAGGACGCATGTGGGTTAAACAGATTTCAGTCTTTTTGGAAAACAAGTCCGGCCGGATCGCGGAGGTCACCAAGACCCTCTCGGAGGCCGGGGTCAACATCCGCGCCCTGGCCATGGCGGACACGGCTGATTTCGGCGTATTGCGGCTGATCGTCGACAACACCCTCAAGGCCGAAGAGGCCCTCAAGGCCAACGGTTTTACAGTCGGCAAAACCGACGTGGTGGCCGCGGAGGTCGAAGACCGCCCCGGGGGGCTGCACCGAATTCTCACCCTGCTGCACGAAGGGCACATCAACGTGGAGTACATGTATGCCTTTGTTCAGCAGAGCGGCGACAATGCCGTGATGATTTTCCGTTTCGATCAGATCGAGAAGGCAGTTGCCTTGCTGCGACAAAACGGCGTCACCGTGATCGATGACGACCGCATTAACCAACTATAGGAAAAGGAGAGATCGCATGTCAGCAACACCATCCATTCGGAACCGTCTTTTTTCCGCCATTGCCGTCGTCGTGGGCGGGCTGCTTTTTTTCTGCCCGGTGCTGCTTGCGGCCGACAGTCTCAAGGTCGGCGGGGTCTTTTCCATAACCGGCCCGGCCTCCTTCCTGGGGGACCCCGAAAAAAAGAGCATGGAGATGGTGGTGGACGCCATCAACAGCGCCGGCGGGATTGACGGCCGGATGCTCGAGGCCGTTATCTACGATACCGAGGGGGACCCCCAGCGGGCGGTCAACGCCGTCAGCAAACTGATCAACCGCGACGGCGTGATCGCGATCATCGGCCCGAGCCTTACGCCCACCACCCTAGCGGTTAAAAACCTGGTTGAAAGCGCCAAGATTCCGAT
>JAABRJ010000537.1 GCA_011390985.1 Desulfobacteraceae bacterium | reverse complement strand
ACCTAAATTTGGTAGTTTGCCGCCATTTGACGGCCCAAAACGATGCCAGCCCTCCGTCCGCCACCGACCCCCAGCAAAGGAAGCACCCATGACAGTTCTCAAACACCTCTTCGCCCCCATCCGCATCGGCGCCCTGACCGCCCGCAACCGTCTGATGATGCCGGCTATGAGCATCAACTTCGGGGTGGATGACGCCGGCCGCGTCACCGACCAACTGACCGAATACTTCGTCGCCCGCGCCCGGGGCGGCACCGGCCTGATGCTGGTCGGCGGCGGCGCCGTGCACCCGACGGGGCTGGAGCTTCCCCGCCTGCCGACCCTCTGGGACGACGGCTGCGTTCCCGGCCTGCGCCGGATGACCGACGCCGTCCGGCCCCACGGGGCCTGCTTCGGCATGCAGCTGATGCACGGCGGACGGCAGTCCTATCACGACAACAAGGTGGCGCCCTCCCCGCTGCCCGCCCTGGCGGTGGTCAAGGGGGTGCCGCGCGAGCTGAGCCTCCCGGAAATTGCCGAAATGGTGGCCGCCTTCGGGGATTCGGCCCGGCGCTGCCGCGAGGGCGGGTTTGATTTTGTGGAGATTCACGCCGCCCACGGCTACCTCATCAACCAGTTCATGTCCCCCAATGCCAACAAACGCACCGATGCCTACGGCGGGTCCTTTGAAAACCGCACGCGCTTCATGCTGGCGCTTTTCCGCGACATCAAGGCCAAGGCCGGGGCGGACTTCCCGGTGGGGGTGCGGATCAACGGCGAGGACTACATCCAGGACGGCTGGCATCTGCCCGAGGCCCTGGAGCTGGCCCGCCTGCTGGAGGCCGAAGGCGCCGATTACCTGCACGTTTCGGCCGGCGTCTACGGGTCCAGCGAGCTCACGATCCCCTCGATGTACGTTCCCCACGGCTGCTTCGTGCACCTGGCCGAGGCGGTCAAGCAGGTGGTCAAGATCCCGGTGGTGGCCGTGGGCCGCATCAAAAGCCCCGAAATGGCGGACCGCATCATCCGTGAAGGCCGGGCCGACATGGTGGCCATGGGCCGCGCCCAGCTGGCCGACCCGGAGATCGCAGGCAAGGCTCTGGCGGGCCGGCTGAATGAAATCCGGCCCTGCGTCGGCTGCTGCGTGGGCTGCATCCACGCCGTTCTGGCCCTCGAGCCGGGCGGCTGCGTCGTCAACCCCGATGTGGGCCGCGAATACCAGTTGGGGGCCCTCCAGCCGGCCGAGACCCCCAAACGGGTCGTGGTCGTCGGTGCCGGCCCGGCCGGATTGGCGGCCGCCCGCATGGCGGCCCTGCGCGGCCACGTGGTCACGGTGGTCGAGGAGCGGGGAAAAATCGGCGGGGTCGCCCGCCTGGCCGCGCTGCCCCCGGGCCGCGGGGAGGTCTGGGACATCGTCGATTTTCTGCAGCGCGAGCTGGACCGCCTCAAGGTCGAAATCCGGCTCAATTCGGTCCTGGACGACGCCGCCATCGCGGCCCTGCGGCCCGAGGTGGCCGTCCTGGCCAGCGGCAGCCTGCCCGAGGTGCCGGTGATCACGGGCCTCATCCAGACCGAGATGACCCTCACCACCGTCGTGGACGTGCTGGAGGGCCGCAGCCTGGCAGGCGACCGGGTGATCATCCTCGGCGGCGGCCAGAGCGGCCTGGTGCTGGCCGACTTCCTGGCCCAAAAGGGCAAGGAGGTGGCCGTGCTCAACCGCCGGCCGCATTTTGCGGAAGAAATGTCCAGCAACGACCGCTTCTACCTGCGCGAGCGCCTCAAGCACGACGGGGTGCGGCTCTACAAGCGGGTTTCCATCCAGCGCTTCCTGGCGGACGGGGTTGAATTCAAAAGCGCCGGGGAGGCCCACTGTCTGAGCGGCTTCGACACGGTGGTCCTGTCGGAACGCATGACGCCCATCCGGGAAGCGGCCGCGCGCTTCAAGCAGCGGGGCATCAGGCTGCACGTCATCGGGGATGCCAAAAACCCCCGGACCCTGATGCACTGTCTGAGCGAGGGCGAGGAAATCGGCCGCGAGATCTGAACCGGCAGCCGATCCAGGGCCTTTTAGAAGCCCGCGGGGGGACGGGAATTTTCCGCCCCCTCGCCTTTTGCGAAACCCGTCGGCAGCCTGCCGCTATCACACCCCACAAGTGTTCCGCCGCATGCCCATGAACCCCAAACACCGGTCTTCCAATGCCGCAAAAAGCCGCCGGCTGCTGGCGATCCTGCTGACGATCCTGCTGCTGACCGCCGCCGCCGGCGCGTCTTTCATTTCGGCGCGGCCCCCGGAGGAAGTGGTCACGCTGCGCAGCGTATGGTCGGCCGACGGGGCGCACCCGGGAGACGGCGCACTCCTGGCGGTCATGATAGACATCGCCGAGGGCTACCACATCAACGCCGATGCCGCCCAGCTGGTCGTGCCGGAGGGCTTCAGCCCCCTGCCCACACGGGTTGAGGTCACCAGCGCGGCCGCGGCGCTGAGCCTTGAAGCGCCCCATTTTCCGCCTGCCCGCGCCCTCAAACTGGATTTCAGCGACGCGCCCCTGATGTTCTTTGACGGAAAGGTCGTGGTTTATCTGCCCGTCACGGTCAGCCCGGGTGCAGCGCCCGGCGACCACCCCCTGGAACTCCTGGTGACCTATCAGGCCTGTGACAATCAGACCTGCCTGCTGCCCCGCAAAATACCCCTGTCGGCCGTGCTGCCGGTGCACCCGGCCGGGTCGCCGCTGACACCGGCGAACACCGAGCTGTTTGCGGCCTTTACCCCGGCGCGCGTTCTCCCGGCGCCCCAAACGGTGCGCTTCGACCTCTTCGGCCTGAGCTTCAGGATTGACGTCTCGGCCTGGCTCGGTCGGGCCGTGCTGCTGATCACCGCGGCCTTCGGCGGCGCGCTGCTCAACTTCACCCCCTGCGTGTTGCCCCTGATTCCCATCAAGGTCATGGCGCTGGCCAACCTGGCCGGCAACCGGCGCCGCTGTCTGGTCCTGGGCCTGGCGATGGGCGCCGGGGTGGTGGCCTTCTGGCTTTTCCTGGGAGGCCTGATCGCCACCGTAAGCGGTTTCAGCGCCACCAACCAGCTCTTTCAGTACCCGGTCTTCACCATCGGCCTCGGCCTCTTCATCGCCCTCATGGCCGTGGGCATGGGCGGCTTTTTTCACCTGCGGCTGCCCGGCTTCGTCTACCGTTTCAACCCTGCCCAGGAAACCCTGCCGGGCTCTTTTGGATTGGGCATCCTGGCGGCCGTCTTGTCCACCCCCTGCACGGCGCCCTTCATGGGGGCCGCCGCGGCCTGGGCCGCCAGCCAGCCGCCGCCCACGACCCTGACGACCTTCGCCGCCATCGGCGGCGGCATGGCCCTGCCCTACCTGGTGCTCGCGGCGGCGCCGGGCCTGGTGCGCAAAATGCCCCGCAGCGGGCCTGCCAGCGAACTGATCAAGGAGGTCATGGCGCTTTTAATGCTGGCGGCCGCGGCCTACTTCATCGGATCGGGCCTCTCGAGCCTGCTGACGGCCCCGCCGGCCTCCCCCGGCCGCGGCTACTGGTGGGCGGTCATGGGGTTCACGGCTGCAGCCGGGGCCTGGCTGCTGGTACGCACATGGCGAATTACCAGCGTCAAGGGCCCGCGCGCGCTTTTCGGCACGCTGGGCATGCTGGTGGTTGTGCTGGCGGTTTTGGGCGGGTTGCGGCTGACCCGCAGCGGCGCGATCAGCTGGGTGGCCTACAGCCCCGAGGCGTTTTCAGCGGCCCGCCAAAACGGCCAGACCGTGGTGATGCTGTTTACCGCGGAGTGGTGCCTCAACTGCAAGGCCCTCGAGCAGGGCGTGCTGAACCGGCCGGAGGTCGTCAGGCGCCTTTCGGCCGGGGATGTTGCGGCCATCAAGGTCGATATCACCGGCGCCAACCCGGCGGGCAAGGCCCGCCTGAAGGCCACCGGCAACCTCACCATCCCCCTGCTGATCGTTTACGGCCCGGACGGCCGGGAGGTCTGGCGCAGTGATTTCTACACCGCCCAGCAACTCCTCGAGACACTGGGTGGCGCTCAAAAAGGGGGCGTCAAATGAAAACCCGCCCAAAAGAGATCAAGGTCAGCGGCTATGCCGATTTCAGCCTGGCGTGACCCGCCCCCGGAGAAAGCCACCATTTTGGAGTATACCCACAACACGGAGGATTCCCATGGATCTTTTGGATGCCATCACCGCCCGCAAGAGCATTCGGGCTTTCCGGCCCGAGCCTGTCCCGCAGAGCGTCCTGCAGGCCCTCCTGCAACTTGCAATCCGCGCGCCTTCATCCATGAACACCCAGCCCTGGGAGTTTTTCGTGGTCAGCGGGGAGCCCCTGGCGCGGCTTAAAACCCAGAGCCTCGCTCGCCTGGCGGCCGGCGAAGCGCCCCGGCCCGAACATTCGGTCACCGGTTGGCCGCGGCAAAGCGTTTTCCGGGAGCGCCAGGTGGCGTTGGCCCGCCAGATCTTTGAGCTGATGGAAATCCGGCGCGAGGACAACGAAAAGCGCTCCCAATGGCTGGCCCGCGGGTTTCGCTTTTTCGACGCCCCCACCGCTATCATCATCTGCACCGACGGGCAGCTTACCCCCGCAGGCCCCCTGATCGATATCGGCGCCGTCATCGCCTACCCCGAGATCGTACGGGCAGCGGCCGGCATCCCGGCCGACAAACGGATCGTGACCGCCGTCGCCGTCGGCTACCCGGACTGGGAATTTCCGGCCAACCGCCTGGCGAGCGCACGCGACCCCGTGGCGGCCGTCACCCGCTGGTGCGGCTTTGACCAGGATTGAGCATGTTTCGAAAGGACACCGCGGCCCATCGAAGGCCTGGCCCCCCGCAACGCACGGACCTTTCTGCAGGGCCATCAGAAGTTGAAAACCTTGGCCTCGGCTGCCATATCGATCAGATGGGGGCCACCGTCGAGTTGCATGTTGCTGAAAAACAGGGCTTCGTCCAGACCGCGGTTTTTGGCGCAGGGGGTGCAGATCCCGACGGCCACCTCGTTTTCCACCAAGTACGGCAGGTAGTCGTTGGGACAGTCGCCGGTGGTGGTCCGGATGCCCAGGTCGCGATCCCGGTTGGCCCACATGACACCGCTGTCGATGAAAAAAAGGTCGACGTGATGCCCTTTGGCGTGCGCCACCTTGGCGAACTGGAAACAGCGGGTGGCGGCTTCGTTGTCATCCTTGCTCAGTACAAACAAAAAATTGGCCATCTTTTCTTCCCTCCAGCATTCAGGTTTTTGGAATATGCTCATTTATGTCAATTTTAGCGGCGATGTCAAAAGGAATCGCCCCGCCTGCGATGGTTCATAAAGTGCCTCGGACTGCAACTCCAGCGACTGGCCTGCCGCTGGCGGCACGGGGTCTTCACATTATTCCTTGACAGTTTTTACGAGCCAATGCTATTTGAGTCAATTTTATCAAGGCAGTTGCCTTAATCCTTGCTCTGGACTCGGTTCCAGGGCTATCATCCGTAAGGAGGTTTTATGCGAAGGTACGAAACCATTTATATCCTCGATCCGGACCTGTCCGAAGAGCAGCGCAAGTCGGTTCTGGACAGGGTCGAGGATCTCATCACCCAGTACAAGGGCTTTCTGGTCGAATTCGAGGATTGGGGCAGCCGCAAGCTGGCCTATGAAATCAAGAAAAAAGTGCGCGGGTTCTACGTTCGTTTGGACTATTGCGGGGCCGGCGATCTGGTGGGCGAGATGGAGCGGTTTTTCCGCATCGACGATCGGGTCTCCAAGTACATGACCATTCTGCTCGAGGAGAATGCCGACCTGGAGGCCATCAAGGCCGAAATGGCCGCCAAAGCCGAGAAAGAGGCGCAGACCCGATCCGAGCAGCCACCGGCTGAGGGGGCCGCAGCCCCTCCCGAAACCGAACCCCAATCCACCAGAGCCAGGCAGGAGGAAGCGTAAAAATGGCATACCCGACGCGAAAACCGACTACACGCAAAAAAAGAGTCTTTCATCGCCGTAAAGTCTGCCGGTTCTGTGCCGACAGCACCCTTGCGATCGATTACAAAGACGTCAAAACGCTCAAATACTTCACCACCGAACGCGGCAAGATCATACCGCGCCGGATTTCCGGGAGCTGCGCCAAACACCAGCGGTCGCTGACCGTGGCCATCAAACGGGCCCGCACGATCGCCCTGATGCCGTTCGTCGGCACCGTCGACTGACCGCGGCAGGCACCTGAGGGTGGCCTCAATGGAGAAGCCGGCTATGCCGCCAACGCCGCAGGGAAAGCGGCTGAAAGACATCGCCATCGGAGTTGCCGCGACGGTTTCGCTCTTCGCACTGGCCTGGAAACTGCCGTTGTTCGGTTTCTTTTTTTCCCTGTTCATGCCCCTGCCGATTTTTTACGGGCGCGTCAAGCTGGGCCGCCAGTCAGGACTGTTGACGGCGGTTTTCAGCCTGTTGGCGATGGCCGCGATTATCGGTGAGGTGTCGTTCGATCTGTTTTTCTACCTCGAACTGCTCCTGCTGGGCTTTCTGCTGGGGGAGCTGAGCGAGTGGCGCCTTTCGATCGAGCACACGGTGGCCTTCACCACCGCCGCCGTCCTGCTGACGGGCCTGGCCGGTCTTCTGCTTTACAGCAGTTCAATCGGCAAGGGCTTGGGCGCGATGCTATCCGATGCCGTCGGCCAAAACCTGGAGATGACCCTCACCCTTTACCGCGACATGGGAGTGGCCGAGGAGAACATTCAACTCATCGCCGGTTCCCTCGAAACCATCGGACATGTCATGGTCAGGGTCCTGCCGGGGCTGACCGCGTCCGCGTTTCTCCTGATTACCTGGGCCTGCCTGATTCTCGCACGCCCGCTCTTTCAGGCCAGCCAGCTGCCCTATCCCGATTTCGGCCCCTTGAATCGCTGGCAGGCACCGGAGGCGCTGGTCTGGGTGGCAATCGCCTGCGGCGCCTTGCTGCTCGTACCCGAAAAAACGATAAAAGTGCTGGGGATAAATGGCCTGATCGTCCTGATGACGGTTTATTTTTTTCAGGGTATGGCCATCACCACTTTTTTCTTTCAGAAAAAGCGGTTTCCATTGATCTTGCGGGTTTTTTTGTACAGCCTGATCGTCATTCAACAGTTCCTGCTGCTCCTGGTGATCGGAATGGGTTTCTTCGACACCTGGCTCAATTTCAGAAAACTGGACGCCAGTAATAGCCAATAAATGCTGTTTACCAGCGGAGGATGTAATGAAAGTTATACTGACCGAAACCATCGAATCTTTGGGTATAATCGGCACGCCTGTCAACGTGGCCAAAGGCTATGCCCGCAACTACCTGCTGCCGCAGAAAAAAGCGGTTACGGACACACCCCAGAACCGCCGCATCATGGAGCAGGCCAAAGCCAAGTTCGAACTCCAGATCGCCAAAGAGCGCGAATTTGCCCAGGAAATGGCCCAACGCCTCGAAGGGGTCGAATGCCAGATCACGGCCAAGGTGCATGAGGAAGACCGCCTTTACGGCTCGATCACCGCCCGGGACATCCTGGATGCGCTGGCCGCAAAGGGCATCGAACTGGAAAAGCGGATGCTGCTCCTCAAAGAGCCCATCAAAACCACGGGCACCTTCAAGATACCGGTGCGGGTCTACCAGAAGGTCGAACCTGAAATTATCGTTACGATCGTAGCCGAGTAGCGGTTGCATGCCGGCGCCCGGACCCGCGGCAACCAGCCGCGCGCGGCCGACGCCGTAACCCCCAAGATCGCTCGCACGGCAGCCGCCGGTCGCCCGTTGAGGGCTGACCGGCCGCTCTGCCGGCAGGTGAGCCCGTAAAGACCTGAAGCCTTTGTCATCCCCCAAAGACCCATCTTTTTTACATGTTCCGCCGCAGAATCTGGAAGCCGAGGAGGCGCTGCTCAGCGCCATTCTGATCGACAACAGCAGCCTGCTGGACATCGTCGAAATCCTGCGGGCGGAAGATTTTTACCGATCCGCCCACCAGAAAATTTTCACCACCATCACCGACCTGTTTTCCCGCAACGAGCCGGTCGACCTGGTCACCCTGGCCAACAGCCTCAAGGAAAAGGGGTGGCTGGAGGAGATCGGCGGCCCCGCTTTTCTGGCCGCCCTGGTGGATGCGATCCCGCTGGCCGTCAACCCCCAGCACTACGCCCGCATCGTCCATTCCAAGGCCATTCTCAGACGTCTGATCGAAAAGGCCGGCGAAATCTCCAAGCGCTGCTTCGAGGACCGCGGCAATGTGGACGAAGTCATCGATTATGCGGAATCGGCGATTTTCGAAGTGGCCCGCAACAAACGCAAAAAGGCCTTCACGGCCATGCGCGAAATCGTCAATATCAACATCGACACCCTCGTCGAGCGCCAGGGCAACAAGTCGCTGCTGACCGGGGTCCCCACAGGCTTCACGAAGTTGGACAGCATGACCTCGGGCCTCCAGGGCTCGGACCTGATCATCCTCGCCGCGCGCCCCAGCATGGGTAAAACCGCATTTGCGCTCAACATCGCACGCAACGCCGCCCTTGACGAGGATGTACCCGTGGCCTTCTTTTCACTGGAAATGTCCAAGGAACAGCTTTCCATGCGGATGCTGTGCGCCGAGGCGCGGGTGGATTCCCAGCGGGTGCGCAACGGATTTTTCAATGACCGCGACTGGGACCGCCTCACCGGGGCGGCCGAAACCCTGGCCGAGGCCCCCATCTACATCGACGATTCGGCCGATGTGACCGCCATGGAAATCCGCGCCAAAGCCCGCCGCCTGATGCTC
>JAABRJ010000535.1 GCA_011390985.1 Desulfobacteraceae bacterium | reverse complement strand
CCGTGAGCGGCATCGGCATTTCGGGGACTCGGCCTACCTGCTGGAGCCCAACCTCAAAGAGGGGCAGGGGGGGCTGCGGGACTATCACACCATGCTGTGGATCGCGCGGATCAAATTCAACCTGCAGCAGCCCAGGGACCTGGAGTATTATGGCTGTCTGTCAAACGCCGAATACCGAAACCTGCGGCAGAGCCTGGCCTTCATCTGGGGCGTTCGCAACCGCCTGCACCATCTTGCCGGCCGCAAGTGTGACCAGCTCTTATTCGATCACCAGATCAAGCTGGCCGAGGCGCTGGGCTACACCCGGCGCAACGGCCAGCAGCCCGTCGAGCTTTTCATGGGGAATCTGCACGGGCGGATGGAATTCCTCAAACAGCAGCATCGCATGTTTCTATACGAACAAGGCTATGAGGGCCTGCTCAAGCCCCGGGGCTGGCTGGCGCGCAAGAAACCGACCCAGAAAACCCGTTTCCAGGGACTCGATATCCACCGCGGCATGCTGCGGTTTGTCTCGCCCGAAGAGGTGTTGCGTAACCCGGATCTGTTGATGATTATTTTCGAGGAAAGCGCCCGCCTCAAGATCCCCCTGAGTGCCGAAGCCAAACGGCTTGTGACGGATTTCGCGCATCTGGTGGATGCCGCCTTCCGCAGCCGGAGCACGGTGGTCAAATCCTTTGAAAAAATTCTCGTCACCCAAGCGCCGACTTTCAACGTGCTCAACGAGATGTTGGCTACCGGTTTTCTGGTGCGTTTCATCCCGGAGTTCAAGTCAATTGAAAACCGGATTCAGTATGACCAATATCACCTCTACCCGGTTGACCGCCACCTGCTGAGAAGCGTCCGCACCCTGAAGCAGTTCGGGACCCCCGAAGACCCCACCCGGGACAACCTCTGCGGGGAGCTCTACGGCGAGCTGAAAAACAAGCGGCCCCTGCTGTGGGCCATGCTGCTGCACGACATCGGTAAGGGGCAGCCCGGCCACGGCCATTCGGAGCGGGGGGCGCAGATGATCCGGCGTCTGCTCGCCGAGAAGAACCTCAAACCGGCGGATATCGACACCGCCGAGTTTCTGGTGCGCGACCATCTGCTGCTGATCAAGACCGCCACCCGCAGGGACATCAACGATGAAGAGACCGCCATCAACCTGGCGCGCACCATCCGCAGGGTCGAGCGCCTGAAAATGCTCTTCCTGCTGACGGTCGCGGATTCGATCGCCACCGGGCCCAATGCCTGGAACGACTGGTCGTTCACCCTGCTGCGGACCCTGTTTTTGACCGTTCTGGGGATCCTGGAAAAAGACGAATTGGCCTCTTCGCGGGCCGTCAAGGCAGTCAAGCAGAAAAAGGAGGCCCTGCTGGCCACGGCGGCGGACGGCGCGGCGGCCGAGGCCCTGGAAGCTCTTTTCCAGTTCATGTCGCCCCGTTATTTGCTCTACGCCCGGACCCGCGACCTCCAGGAGCACGTCCGGCTCTACAATGCGCTCGGCCAGGCGCCCTTTGTCTGGCAGATCAGTCAGACCGCCGTTTCCGGGACCCGCAAGGTCACCATCTGCGCCAAGGACCGGCCGGGTCTTTTTGCCAGCATTGCCGGGGTGTTCACCCTGAACGGGATCGATATCCTCGACGCCCAGATCTTCACCTGGAAGAACACCATCGCTTTGGACATCTTCGAGGTCAAACCGCCGCCGGACCAGCTCTTTGAAGCCGAGCGCTGGGAGCGGGCCGCGGGCCACCTGAAAGCCGCGCTCAGCGGGACCTTGGACCTGCAGGCGGCGTTGAAGGAAAAAATGGCCGCCTACCGCCACGACTGCCAGCGCATCACCGACCGCCCGGTGCAGGTGCGGGTGGACAACCAGAGCTCCAGTTTTTTCACCATCATCGAGGTCTTTGCCTATGACTTTCCAGGGCTGCTCTTCAGCATCACCAACTGTTTGGTAACGTGCGGGCTGGACATCTGGGTGGCCAAAATCGCGACCCAGGTGGACCAGGTGGTGGACGTTTTCTATGTGCGCGACTTTGACGGTCAGAAGGTGGACGACCCCGAGCGGTTGGCGGACATCCGCAAGACCATTATCCAGGTGCTGGCTTGCAGTGAACAGGGCGGAGAAACCGGTCTGACCATGGTTGCCGCTGGAAATGCGGCCGGCACATTCAAAGAGGGGAGAAATTCATGAAAATCGGACTTTTTTGCGGAGCGCTGGCCATGACCCTGTGGCCCTTTGCCACGGCCGTGGCGGCGGAAGACACCCTCAGTGCGGGCAACACCGCCTGGGTGATCGTCGCCACCGCCCTGGTGATGATGATGACCCCAGCCGGGCTGGCGCTCTTTTACGGCGGGATGTCGCGCTACAAGAACCTTCTGAACACCTTTGCCATGACCCTGGTGGCCTACTGCATCGCCAGCGTGGTCTGGGTGGTCTGGGGCTACAGTCTGGCCTTCGGGCCGGATGTCGGCGGCCTGATCGGTGGCCTGGATCACCTCTTTCTCAGGGGCATCGACGTCAACAGCCTGTCCGGGACCATTCCGACCTACGTTTTTGTCCTTTTCCAAATGACCTTTGCCGCGATCACCGTGGCCCTGGTCCTGGGCGCAATTGTCGATCGGATGAAATTCTCCTCCTGGCTGGTGTTTGCCCTGCTCTGGGTCACGCTGGTCTACGCGCCCATCGCCCACTGGGTCTGGGGCGGCGGTTGGATGGGTAAAATGGGCGCGCTGGATTTTGCCGGCGGCAACGTGGTGCACATCAACGCCGGCGTGGCCGGGCTGGTGCTGGCGCTGGTGCTGGGCAAGCGCATCGGATACGGCAAGGAGGCGATGTTTCCCTCCAGCATCACCCTGACCGCCCTGGGGGCCGCCCTGCTGTGGTTCGGCTGGTTCGGTTTCAATGCCGGCAGCCAGCTGGCGGCCGACGGGGTGGCGGGCTCGGCCTTTCTGGTCACCAACACCTCTGCGGCCATGGGGGCCCTGGCGTGGATGTTCGCCGAGTGGTGGTTCACCCGCCGGCCGACGGTGCTGGGGATTGCCTCGGGGGTCGTGGCCGGACTGGTGGCCATCACCCCCGCGGCCGGGTTCGTGGACCTGGCCGCCTCGCTGGTCATCGGTCTGGTGGCCGGTCTGCTCGGCTTTCTCTGCGTCGCCAAGCTCAAGCCCCGTATGGGGTATGATGATTCCCTGGACGCCTTTGGGGTTCACGGCATGTGCGGGCTGTGGGGCGCGCTGGCCACCGGTATTTTTGCCAATCCGGCCGTCAACGCCGCCGGCCGCGGCCTGCTGTATGGTAACCCCCGGCAGCTGTGGATCCAGCTGGTCTCCATCGCCGCCACGGCGGCCTATACGGCGCTGGCGACCCTCATCGTCGTCTACCTGACCAAGCTGCTGACCGGCGGGCTGCGGGTGGCGCCGGAGACCGAAGTTACGGGGCTGGACAATTCCCTCCACGGGGAAAGGGCGTTTGAAATTCAGATGTAAAGCGGTGCGGCGGCTGTTGCGGCCGGCATGAAGGCAGCCTGGTTTCGGGCAAAGCGAAAGTCTTTCAAAAAAGAGGTGGAAAGGAGAGCACACAATGAAAAAGATCGAGGCCATTATCAAGCCCTTCAAGCTCGATGATGTCAAGGAGGCGCTCAACGAGATCGGCATTCAGGGCATGACCATTTCGGAGGTCAAAGGCTACGGCCGTCAGAAAGGCCACAAAGAAATCTACCGGGGCGCCGAGTACGTGGTGGATTTCATCCCCAAGATCAAGATCGAGGTCGTGGTGGAAGCCGCCCGCGTGGAAGCGGTGGTCGAGGCCATTCGCAAGTCCGCCAACACCGGCAAGCTGGGCGACGGCAAGATCTTCATTCTGCCGATCGAAGGGGCCGTGCGGGTCCGGACCGGTGAAAAGGGCACCGATGCGATTTAGGCGCTGCCACGGCCGGCGACGGGCGGCTGCGGGATGATCGGTTTTTAACCCCCGTTTTTTCAGTCAACCTGGATCATCATTTTAATCCCACGATAAACCAATGGAGGAAAAGAGACATGACCCCGAAACAGGTTTTGGAAATGGCAAAAGAGAAGAGCGTCAAGGTGGTCGACATCCGCTTCATGGACTTCCCCGGCGTCTGGCAGCACTTCAGCGTGCCCCTGCACGAACTGGAGGAGTCCTCTTTTGAAGACGGCTTCGGCTTCGACGGCTCCAGCATCCGCGGCTGGCAGCCCATCAATGCCAGCGACATGCTGGTGCTGCCCGACCCGGTCACCGCCAAGATGGACCCCTTTTTCGAGGCGCCCACGCTGGTGATGATCGGCAATATCGTCGACCCCCTCACCAAGGAGCCTTACTCCCGCGACCCCCGTTACATCGCCCAGAAGGCGGAGGCGTTTCTGAAGAATTCCGGCATTGGCGACACGGCCTTTATCGGGCCCGAGGCCGAGTTTTTCATCTTCGATGACGTGCGCTTCGAATCGGCCCGCAACGGGGCCTTCTACGAAATCGATTCCGAGGAAGGCATCTGGAACAGCGGCCGCGACGAGACGCCCAACCTGGGCTACAAGCCCCGCCACAAGGAAGGCTATTTCCCGGTGCCGCCGATGGACAAGTTCCAGGACCTGCGCTCCGAGATGATGCTGATCCTCGAGCAGCTTGGGATCGACATCGAGTGCCAGCACCACGAAGTGGCCACCGCCGGCCAGGCCGAGATCGACATGCGCTTCAAACCGCTCCTGGAGATGGGCGATCAGCTGGTGTGGTTCAAGTACGTCCTTAAAAACGTCGCCTACCGCAGCGGCCGTACGGTGACCTTCATGCCCAAACCGCTGTTCGAGGACAACGGCTCCGGGATGCACACCCACATCAGCATCTGGAAAGATGGCAAAACGCTTTTTGCCGGCGACAAATACGCCGGCGTCTCCCAGGAGGCGCTTTACGGCATCGGCGGCATCCTCAAGCACTGCCGGGCCCTGTGCGCCTTCACCAACCCCACCACCAACTCCTACAAACGGCTGGTGCCGGGTTTCGAGGCGCCGGTCAACCTGGCCTACTCAAGCCGCAACCGCAGCGCCGCGATCCGCATCCCGATGTACTCGTCCTCGCCCAAGGCCAAGCGCATCGAGTTCCGCACTCCGGACCCCTCCTGCAACGGCTATCTGGCCTTCTCCGCCATCCTGATGGCGGTCATCGACGGGATTGAAAACAAGATCGATCCGGGCCAGCCCCTGGACAAGAACATTTACGACCTGCCGCCGGAAGAACTGGCCGAGATCCCGTCGGCGCCCGGCTCTTTGGAGGAGGCCCTGGCGGCCTTGGTGGAAGACAACGAATTTCTGCTCAAGGGGGATGTCTTCACCGAGGATGTCATCCGCAAGTGGATCGAGTACAAGACCGAAAACGAGATCAACCCCGTCAGGCTGCGTCCCCATCCCCACGAATTTTTCCTGTATTATGACATTTGATGGTCTTCGCGCGAACCTGAATTCAGGCCAGACGATGGCTTTCAACCGATAATCCTGCCGGCCGGCGCGCCCGGCCGGCAGGCGGCCGCCACCGGGTTTTCAGCTGCCGCCGGCCGCCCGCCTGCCAGCCCCAGCGTGTCCCATCCGCCCCGCCCGTTTGACTTCCTCTCGGCAGCGCAATGCGCCGTTAAATTTTTGCACCGCTTCGTCCGATATCCCACCCAACACTGCCGGCTTCCGATCGGTTTGATTCAAGCCAACCGGCGCTCAGGCCTTCCGCGATATGCGAGCGTCTGGCGGCCGGCCGGATCAGGTCCCGAACTCAGCGTCACTGTGGTGACCGCAGGCCCCTGGCGGCGCACTGTGAGGAATATGCACGCGCTCTGGAATCTCGTGCAGAAAAAAGAAAACCTGGCCGTTCTCCTGGCCTGCCTGGCTCTGGCGGGCTGCATCGCCTTTTTGCTGGTGACCCTCATTCCGGCCGCCGCGGTCTTTTGGGCCGGCGGGCCCGGCCGGATTTTTTTGATCATGGGGGTGGTCTCCCTGGGGATCCTGGGGCTCATCGGCCGCCTGTTTCGCATCAAGACCCAGAACCTGGTCCTGCAGGCCTACCTGGATGAGGCCGCCAAGCGGGAAGAGATCGTCGATCAGAAAAACCGTGAGCTGCACCAGCAGATCACCGAACGCAAGCGGGTCGAAGCGGAGCTGCGCGAGGCCAACGACTGCACCGAAGCCGTCAATCAGGAGCTGGTGAATGTAAATCGGCAGCTCGAAGAGGCGATTGCGCGCGCCAACGAAATGGCCATCCAGGCCGAGATGGGCAACCTGGCCAAAAGTGAGTTTCTGGCCAACATGAGCCACGAGATCCGGACTCCGCTGAACGGGGTGATCGGGTTTACCGATTTGCTCCTGGACAGCCCCCTGGATGAGAGCCAGCAGGAGTATGCCACGACCATCAAGCGCAGCGGCGAGGCCCTGCTGTCGCTGATCAATGATATCCTGGATTTCTCGAAAATCGAGGCCGGCGAAATGGTCATGGAGGAAATCGAGTTCGATCCCGAACTCGCGGCCTATGACGTCTGCGATCTGATCCGGCCCCGGGTGGGCGCAAAGCCTGTGGAAATCCTGTGCCACATCGATCCCAACCTGCCCGCCAGCCTCAAGGGCGATCCGCTGCGTTTCCGACAGGTGTTGACCAATCTGATGGGCAATTCCCCCAAATTCACCGCCGAGGGCGAAATCGAAATCGCCCTGGCCGTGGAAAAGGAGGAAGCCGGGCGGATCAAGCTGCACGTCACCGTTCGCGACACGGGCATCGGTATTCCTAACAACAAACAGGACATCATCTTTTCACCCTTTCAGCAGGCGGACGGCTCGACCACCCGTAAATATGGCGGCACCGGACTGGGGCTTTCGATCTGCAAGCAGATCGCCGTCCTGATGCAGGGCGAAATTTGGGTGCAGAGCCCGGCGGACTTCAGTGCGTTGACGGGTGCAGGCCGCGGGCGGCAAGGCCCCGGAGGACCCGGCAGCACCTTCCATTTCACCGCCTGGTTCGCCAAAGCCGAGGACAAGCTGCGTCAACGGGTCCGGCCGGCCCCTCTGGCGGGGACCCGCGTGCTGGTGGTGGACGACAATCAAACCAACCTGGAGATTCTGTCCCAAACCCTTGAAGCCGTCGGGATGACCGTGGCGTCCCTTCGGCAGGGCCGGGACGTCGTACCGGCCCTGCAGCGCGCCTGGGAGGCCGGCCGCCCGTTTGATCTGTGTGTTTCGGACATTCAGATGCCCGGCATGAGCGGGCATGAAGTGGCCCGGGCGGTGCGCCAGGCTGAAAAACCCTTTGGCCGCATACCCCTGGTGGCCCTCTCGTCGCTGATGGAGCGGGATGCCAAGAAATGCGAACTGGTCGGTTTCAATGGGTTTTTGAGCAAACCCATCCGGCGCTCGAAACTCTATCAGATGATTGGCAGGATCCTGGGGCAGCAGGCGTCTCCCGGAGCGCCCCAAAAGGGGGTCGGCCGAACGGCGATCGTCACCCAGTATTCGATTCGCGAGGATATCAAACGTTCGATCCGGATTCTGCTGGCTGAGGACAACCCCGTCAACCAGCGGCTGGCCACCCTCATGCTGACCAAAGCCGGCTACCAGGTGGAAACGGCCGGCGACGGGCGCGAGGTCGTGGATCGCTATACCCAAAACCCTGACCACTTTGACGTCATCCTGATGGACATCCAGATGCCGGAACAGGACGGTCTGCAGGCCACCCAGGCCATTCGTGAAAAAGGGTTTGACGCGGTGCCGATCATCGCCATGACCGCCAACGCCATGCAGGGCGACCGGGACATGTGCCTGGCGGCGGGCATGGACGACTACATCACCAAACCCATCAAGCGCGAACAGGTTTTCGAAATACTGCAAAAGTGGGCTTTCACCCGCACCGGGCGGGCCCCGCGGGAGTCGGCCGAGCCCGAGAACTTCTGATTGCCGCGCGCGATTCCGCCGGGGACTCCCACCCCATCGCCGGGCGGCAGCGAAAACACGATCCCCACATAGCCAACAAAACTCTCCCCCGGGTGTTTGTCATAACTCGTGGCATAGGCAACGGTATCGGCCCGCCGGGCGCCAAGCTGCAGTCCGGCGGCGAGCGCCGCCGCGGCCGCTCCGGCGCAGCAGGCATTCTGATGCGCCAAGGCCCTCTGGATCACGGCCTGGGGGTCCAGCGCCAGCATCGTGTCGACCATTTCGCGGTCGTTTTGCTCCCGCACCCAGCGTACGGCCTGCGGTCCGCTGCCCTCCGGTGAAAAGCCGTAATTGGCCCCGTAATGGGTCAAGTCGGTGGACCCCAGGACCTTGATCCGCAACCCCAGCTCACGGCCGATGTCCACCGCGGCGGTCCCGATTTCGATGGCGCCGGGGGACGGCGCGGCGCCTATCGGGACGATTTTGACCCCCTTGAAAAAGTAACTGATAAACGGCAGCTGCAGTTCGATGGTGTTGTCCTGGGTGTAGCGCCCCGGCTTTTCGATGGTGAACGCAAACCGCCGCTCCAGGGCTGCGGCCAGTTTCCCAAGCCCCTGCGGTCATGATGTGGTGGGCCGCGGCGGGATGAAGGTGCATGCCGAAAAGCACAAAAACATCCGGCGCGGGGTCTTGCCGGAGGGCATGGATCACGCGGCAGGCGATCCTCCCCGAAAAAAACCAGCCGGCATGCGGTACGATGCCGCCCACCAGCGGCCGGTCCGGCGGCGGCGGAAGGCCGTCGGCTTTCAGGAATCCGGTGATGGCGGTTTCACACCCGGCGGCAGTATCCGGGTACCAGCTGCCGGCAAAGACCGATTTGCGGAGCGCCATGGGTG
>JAABRJ010000534.1 GCA_011390985.1 Desulfobacteraceae bacterium | reverse complement strand
TGCGTCTAAACCCCGTCCATTTACCGAATGCGGCCGGCGGTATGCCAATCCCACCGAACCCAGGACCTCACGTGGCTTTATATCGAGGGGGGCCTCTCCTTTTTCCCTGTTATTCAATCCACTTGAGCGCTGCCGCTTTTCTGCTGCGGGGGCTGGCCATGCGGCACCGCTCGCGATTCTCGACGGGATCCCGGAAGCACCCTGCCGGCGGCCTGTCTCCATTTCCAGCGACCGGTTGCGATATCGTCAAGATCGCACGCTGCCGTCAGGGGTGTCGTATGCTGATCCGGTGGGCTGCAGGCCGGCAGACCCCAAAGCGGTGCGCCGCAAAGGCCCGAAATCTGATCCAGGCTGGTCCGATTTCAGCTGAATTTTCAACATTGACAAGAGGTTAGTTTCAGTATATCCAAATAAAGGTAGGCGCTATCGGGTAAGGTTTGAGGCGTGGAGGCACGGATTGCAAAACCGTCGGGGTTGGCATTCAGCCAGGCGGGTGCAGAGCTGAAAAGGGGCCGATACCATCATGAGCAAGCATAACAATGCCGGCAGCCCTGTCGAAAGGCGCACCGAGCAGCGCCACCTGATGGAACAGTACTACAGCGTAGAATTTCGCCTAAAAGGCCTGGAAGTCATTTACCAGTTTAAAATTTGGGACATGTCCACCAATGGCATGTGTCTGTTAGTCAAAGAAGAATCCGAGGTGCTCAACCATCTGGCGGTCGGAGACGTGCTTGAAATGCGTTACTGCCCTGCAGGCCCATGGGGAAATGTCTGCCAGATGCGAACCGAAATCCGCCACATCTCCAAGGATGAAAAAGGTCGTTTCAAAGGGCACCTCTTGGTGGGATTGGCCATTCTGGCCCCCTGCGGGGTTTGAGGGCTCTCCCAAAGCGGAAAATGCGCCCCAAGGAGGGGACCTGCGGGCGGGCCGTTCTATTGGGGTTCAGGGCCGCGACGCCCATGAGGCCCCGACAAAAAAATAATTTCGCCTCCTGCTGGCCATTTGGCCTGTCGACCGCGTTGCAGCCGCCGGCAGCTATCCTGAAAGGCTGGGGTCTGTCGTGCAGATGCCCAAAACCGGCGCCAACCCGTGGTATTATTTTTCTCCCTGACCCTGAAATCGCCGCAACCGGCATCAGAATAGAAAACGCAAGGTTGGCGCAACCTTGCCTGCAGTCTCTTTGCAGCGCGCGCCAGCGGGGCCTATGCGCGCCGGACGTTTACCGCCTGGGGGCCTTTCGGGGAATCTTCAATTTCAAAGGTGACCTCTTCGGCCTCCCGCAAGGTGCGAAATCCGCTGCCCTCGATGCTGGAATAGTGAACGAACACATCACCCTGACTGTCGGTTTCAATGAAGCCGTAACCCTTTTTGTCGTTGAACCACTTAACCCGGCCTTGAGCCATGCCAACCTCCTCATGCTTGTGACGTTTTAAGCCCCCGTGCCGTTCGTCGGGCGATTTTCCTGGATGCCGATTCAAAGCGGGAGGGTATTTAGGAGGCCCCTGCGCATCCGCTCCAGAATAAATACCTAAAACGGGTACGCCCTGCGGTTTCCGCCCCGATGCCCAAAAAAGTCCTTGAATCCCCTCCCTTCTGCGGTCATCGACGGGCAAAAAACCCCGTTGCCTTCCAAAGGGCCGCCCGGACATTATGGTTCCGACCGAAGCGAACCCTTGAGCGGCGACGGACAGGTTGACTCAATTCTCAACGTCTTCTTGGGATGATGAAGTCAAAACGGAAACCTCGATAATTTTCTCCCATTAGACCAAAAAAATCCCGCTGTCAAGTAAAACGTCGACGGGGTTCAAATGGCGCTTATGTGTTGTCATAACAAGTTATTACAGCTGGTTCGATGCGGCTCGGCCTGACCCCTTGGGGGGGGTCAAAGAGGTGATAGTTTTTTCAGCAATTGATTGGCCGCGGTCAGTAATGGGTCCCACACGGGACCAAAGGGCGGCGCGTACGCCAGGTCCGTCTGACTGAACTGGGCGACGCTCAGTCGGGCATGCAACGCCACCGCTGCGGCGTTGATGCGGTGCGCGGCGCTGCCCAGCGGGCCGACGATTTGCACCCCCAGAAGGCGTCCGCTGGGCTTGTCGCCGACCATCTGGACCCGGACGGCCGAGGAACCGGGCTGGCCGTGGGCCTTGGAGCGGCTGGTGATGGTCACCGCGGCGGGGGCTAAGCCGGCCGCCGTCGCTTCCTGCGGGTTCAGGCCGGTTCGGGCGACCTCCAGGTCGAAAAGCTTGAAGACCGCCGTTCCGGCGACGCCCTGGTTTTCGCTGTCGTCGCCGCAAACGGCGTCGGCCACTGCCCAACCGGCGCGATTGGCGATGAGGGCCAGGGGGCTCCAGGTGTTGCGCCCCGAAACTACGTGAAAAGCCTCGGCGCAATCCCCGGCGGCGTAAATGCAGGGGTCGGCGGTGCGAAAAATGCGGTCCACGGCGATGGCCTTGTCAACGCCAAGCGCCAGGCCGGCGTCGCTGGCCAGCTTGCTGTTGGGTCGCACCCCGACGGCCACGATCACGACGTCCGCGGGAAGTCTCAGGTCGCCGCAGACCACCACGAGACCGTCGGCTGTGGC
The DNA here is from genome assembly GCA_011390985.1 of Desulfobacteraceae bacterium. Taxonomy (GTDB): domain Bacteria; phylum Desulfobacterota; class Desulfobacteria; order Desulfobacterales; family JAABRJ01; genus JAABRJ01. Next base: position 6,282 of record JAABRJ010000534.1, on the reverse strand, counting down.
ATCGATGCGCTCAACGGCGTGGCCCGGATGGCAGGTCACGCCGTGGGCGGCCAGCTCCTCGGCCACCATTGCGGCCAGCTCCCGGTCGAGCCAGGGAAGGAGATCCGGCCGGGGCTTGACCATTGCCGTTGCGATCCCGCGATGGTGGAGGGTTTCCACCATCTCCAAGGCAATATACCCCATGCCAATGATGACGGCTTGCCGCACGGCCTTTTGCGCCAGAAACGCCTTGATGCGGCGGCCGTCCTCAAGGCTTTTGAGGGCGAACACCCCGGGACGGTCGAAGCCGGGCAGATCGGGTATGACGGCTGCGGCCCCTGTCGCAATCAGGAGCCGGTCGTAGGCGACCGTAAACGTCGCGCCTTGCAGGGTGGTGCCGGACACCTGGCGGGCGGCGGGATCGATGCGGGTGGCGCAGTGACCGGTGCGCAGATCGATGTCCTGCTTTTCGCGGAAGACTTCTGCCCGGCGCACCACGAGGGTGTCGATTGGCCGGCTCGGGTCGGCGATGTTGTAAGGCATTCCGCAGGCGCTGTAGGAAACGTCCCGGGTTTTTTCGAGAACGGTGACCGCCATTTGCGGGCATCGGCGCTTGGCGCGGCTGGCCGCGCTCATGCCGGCGGCATCGCCGCCGATGATGACAAACTGCATAACCGGCTCCTTTCTGAGTGACAGCCGCGGCGGCTCGCCGCAGCGGGGGGTGCGGGTGGACAGGGGACAAAAATTCGGTTAATTTGTTTATAGTCGAAACCGGCGGCGGATAGCGTGCTGTCCCACGTGGATCCCGAATTTTTGAGGCCGAAACGGTCTGGGGGTGGGGCGTTTTTCAGCTGACCGCTCTTTGCGCAAACCGCCGGTCTGGATTCGATCGGATGTCATTCAAAACCCATTCCTGCGCGGTTGTCAAAATAAATCTGGCGCTTGCGGCCTATGGCGCCGCCGCCGGGAGCGCCGGGGCCCTTAAAATGGCGATGGAAAAAAGATAGCGATGCACGGCACAGCCCCCCAGGAGCGGTTGAAAAAGATCCAGCGGATGCTGTCGCGGTCCCTCTGCCGGGATCGCCGGAGTCTTTCCCTGGCAGCGGCCCGCCTGAAGACCCAACTGGTCAGCAATCCGGCCGATCCGGCCCTGGACCGGCGGATGGCTGACCTCGATGCCCGGCTGGCGGCTTCAGTGGCTATCCGCAGCCAGCGGGCGCGCAATCTGCCCGAACTGCGCTACAACCCCGATCTGCCGATTTTCGCCCGCCGCGACGAGATTATCGCCGCCATCCGCCGCCATCCCGTGACGATCATCGCCGGGCAGACCGGGTCGGGCAAGACGACCCAGATCCCCAAATTCTGCCTGGCGGCCGGTCGTGGCCTGCAAGGCCAGATCGGGTGCACCCAGCCCCGCCGGATCGCCGCCACCAGCCTGGCCCGCCGCCTGGCCGAAGAACTCGGCACGACCCCCGGCAGTGTGGTGGGGCATAAAATCCGCTTTCAGGACACCACCCGGCCCGAAGCCTACATCAAGATCATGACCGACGGGGTCCTGCTGGCCGAGGCCCAGGGCGACCGCCAGCTGGCTACCTACGACACCCTGATCGTGGATGAGGCCCATGAGCGCAGCCTCAACATCGATTTTGTCCTCGGAATGCTGAAAACCATTCTGCCGCAGCGGCCGGAGCTCAGGCTGATCGTCACCTCGGCGACCATCGACACCGCCAAATTTTCGGCATTCTTCGATCAGGCCCCGGTCATCGAGGTCTCCGGCCGGATGTACCCCGTGACGGTCCACTACCGGCCGCCGGACCCGGATGGGGCCGAAAACGGAGAACAGACCCACATCGACCAGGCGCTGCGGGTGATCGACGCGCTTCAAGCCGGCGGGGCCTTTGGGGACATCCTGGTCTTCATGCCGACCGAGCAGGATATCCGCGAGACCTGCGACCTGCTGGCCGGCCACAATTACCGAGGCAGCGTTGTCCTGCCGCTGTTTGCCCGGCTGCCCGCCGACCAGCAGGCCCGGGTCTTCGGAACCTTTACCGGCCGCAAAATCATCGTGGCTACCAACGTCGCCGAAACCTCCCTGACCATTCCGGGAATTCGGTATGTCGTCGATTCGGGGCTCGCCCGGATTTCCCGCTATTCCCCCCGTTCGCGGACCACCTCCCTGCCGGTCCAGCCCGTTTCGCGCAGCAGCTGCGACCAGCGCCTGGGGCGCTGCGGCCGGGTGGCTGACGGGGTCTGCTTCCGGCTCTATGCCGAGGAGGACTACCTAACCCGGCGGCTGTTCACGCCGCCGGAAATCCTGCGGGCCAACCTGGCCGAGGTTATCCTGCGCATGATGGCGCTCAGGCTGGGGGACATCGCGGATTTCCCGTTTATCGATCCACCGGCCGACGGCAGTGTCCGCGACGGTTTCAACCTGCTGCAGGAACTGGGCGCCATCCGGGCTCGCGGCGGCGGACGTCAAAGCCATGGGCGACCGCGCTACGAGCTGACCCCCACCGGGCGGTTCATGGCCAAAATCCCCATCGACCCCCGATTGGCGCGCATGCTGATCGAGGCCCGGGTCGAGGGCTGCCTGGAGGAGATCACGATCATCGCTGCGGCCCTGAGCATTCAGGACCCGCGCGAGCGCCCGTCCGAAAAGGCCGCCGAGGCCGATCGGGCGCACGCGGTTTTCAAGGACCCGGCATCGGATTTTATCACCCTGCTGAACATCTGGCGGCATTTCGACGGGGCGTTCGGGGAGCGCATGGGAAGCGCGCAGTTGAAGAAATTCTGCCGGGAGCGGTTTCTCTCCTTCCGGCGCCTGCGGGAATGGCGCGACCTCCACAACCAGCTGGCGGCGATCCTCGAGGAGCACGGCCTGGCGGACCGCAGCGACCTGCCGGCCGTCGATCAAAATACTGACCGGGCTGCCTACCAGGCCGAATTCAGCGCGCGCTATGGCGCCATTCACCGTTCCATTTTGAGCGGCTTTCTCTCCAATATCGCCCTCAAGAAGGAGAACAACCGCTATACCGCCGCCCGCAACCGCGAGGCCATGGTTTTTCCCGGCTCGGGCCTCTTCAACGCCGCCGCCACGTGGGTTGTGGCGGCCGAACTGGTGGAAACCTCCCGGCTTTTTGCCCGCACCGTGGCCAAAATCGACCCCGCCTGGCTGGAGCCCCTGGCCGGCGAGCAGTGCCGCTACACCTATCTAGAGCCTCACTGGGAGCGCAGCCGCGGCGAGGTGGTGGCCCGCGAACAGGTGACGCTCTATGGCCTGCTGATCGTTCCGGGGCGGGCCGTTTCATACGGCCGGATCAACCCTGCAGCGGCGTCCGACATCTTTCTGCAGAGCGCCCTGGTGGAGGGCGACGTGCGCGCCCCGCTGCCGTTCATGACCCACAACCAGGCCCTGACGGCCTCCATCCGGGACCTCGAAAATCGGGTGCGGCGCAGGGACATGCTGATCGGGGATGCCGAGCTCCTCCAATTTTACCGCGACCGTCTGCCGGCTCTCAGCGACTGGGCGGGCCTCAAGCGGCTGATTCGCGAGGCCGGCGGCGACGGGTTTCTGCGCATGACCCGTGAGAGCCTTCTGCGCTACCTGCCCGACGCCGGCGAGCTGGACCAGTATCCGGATCGGGTGGCCCTGGGGGAACAGCATTTTGCCTGCGACTACACCTTTGAGCCGGGGACCCCGGCCGATGGGGTCACTGTGCGCATCCATGCCGCCCAGGCCCCGCAGGTGGCCCCCGAAACCCTCGAGTGGCTGGTGCCGGGGCTGCTGAGGGACAAGATCGCCGCCCTGATCCGCGGGCTGCCCAAGACCTACCGCCGGCAGCTGGTGCCGGTGGCCCGAACGGTCGGGATCATCGTCCGTGAAATGCCCCGCACGGACGGGGCGCTCCTTTCGGTGCTGGGGCGTTTTGTGCGCGAGCGCTTCGGGGTGGACATCCCGGCCGCGGACTGGCCCCGGGCCAGCCTGCCGGATCATCTCAAAATGCGCATCGCCCTGACCGATGCCGGGGGAAAAGAGATCCTCGCGGGCCGCGACCCGGCCATCCTCAACCGGGAGGTGGTCGCACCCCCTGACCCCGAGGCGTTTGCGGTCGCCCGGCGCAGCCATGAGAAGGGCGGCATCACCCGCTGGGATTTCGGAGACTTGCCCGAGGTGGCGGTGATCAGCGGCCCCCACGGCGGCCGCTGGGACGCCTTTCCGGCGCTCAGCGCCGAACCCGACGGCATTTACCTGCGGTTTTTTGAAAGCCGCTTCCAGGCCGATGCGGCGCACCTGGACGGCGTGGCGGCCCTGTTCCGGGAGATGCTTAAAAAGGAGTTCAAGTTTCTTCAGAAAGCGGTGGCGCTGCCGCCGGGGCTGACGGAAGCGGCTGGTTATTTTGGGGGCGGCGGTGCCGTGGCGGCGGCGATGGCGCAGGCGGTGTGGGCCGTCCTGTTCCGCCGCAGCCTTCGCACGCGGGAGGCTTTTGAGGCCCGCCTCGCCGCCGTCGGCCCTCGGCTGCAGGCCGCGGCCGAGGGCAAACTGGTGGTCGTGCTGCCCGTGCTGGCGGCCTACCAGCGGGTGCGCGGGACCTTCTTCAGGCTGGAAGCGACCCATTGCGCCAATGTCGTGGTGCGGTCGTTCCTCAATGGGCTGCGGTTGGAATTGGGCAAACTGGTCCCCGAAAACTTTCTATCGCTTTATCCCGATGCGCGCCTGGCGCACCTGCCGCGCTACCTCGAAGCCATGGAGATCCGGGCGCAGCGCGGCGTTGACAACCTGGAACGGGACCTTCTGCGGGCCCGTGAACTCCAGACTTTCAGCGACCGGCTGGACCGGTTTCTGCAGACGCTGGGGCCGCAGGATTCCAGCGCCAAGCGGGCGGCGGTGGAGGAGTTCCACTGGCTGATCGAGGAATACAAGGTCTCGGTTTTCGCCCAGGAACTCAAGACCGCCATGCCGGTGTCCCCCAAACGGCTGAACCGCCTGGCCTGGGAGCTCGAGCGGATGGTCTGAGCGGCTGCCATGGGCTGGCCGCTTCAGGTTTTTGGGCTGAAGCGCTCGATCATCGCCAGGCAGTCCTTTGCCTCGCCCTGCCGCCCGCGTTTGCGGCAGCCGGCGGCGTAGATGGCGCACTTGGCGGCAAGGGCCTCCCAGGCCGCCCGTCGTTGGGCCACCGTCAGCACATTTTGGGCCAGCAGCCGGCAGATCGCGCGGATGCGGTGGCGGTCGAGCCCCGGTGCGTGCGACAGCTGGTCCGGGTGGCCGCCGCGTTTGACGATCAGCGGGCGGTCGATCAGGTGCACGGGGTGACGGCAGCTGATCCGCAGCCAGAGGTCGTAATCCTCGCAGGCGGGCAGCTGCTCGTCGAAAAGGCCGACGGAATCGAACAGCGACCTGCGCAGCATCACCGCCGAGGGGCTGACCAAGCAGAGCCCCAGCGAGGGCCCGAAAATCATGCCGCCGCGTTTGCGGTGGCGTTTGCCGGGGTTGACCCGGACCCCGTTGCGGATCCAAAGCTCTTCGGTCTGGCAGATGACGGCGTCCGGGTTTTGATCGAAAAACGCGGTCTGGACCGCCAGCTTGCCCGGCAGCCAGTAATCGTCGGAATCCAGCAGGGCCACCAACGGCGCCGCCGCCGCGCGTATTCCGGCGTTGCGGGCGGCGCTGACCCCGCGGTTGGCCTGCTGGATGACCCGCAGCGCGGCGCCGTAGCCCGCCAGCAGCGCCCGGGTCCCGTCGGTGGAGCCGTCGTCCACAACGATTGTCTCAAACGTGTCGAAATCCTGGGACAGAACCGAGTCGATGGCTTTCGCCAGCGACCAGGCGCGGTTGTACGTCGGAATGATGACACTGACCCGGGGGGCCGGGGGCCGGACACTCATCGGGGTTTTCCTTCTTGCGCTGCATCTGTCATAAACCGGAGGCCACTTTATAGCAGAAGCCGGCCCAGCCGCCAAATCACCCCCGGTGCTGCTGCCGGCGCATCTGAAAGTTCCCCCAAAGTGCAGCCCGAGGGGTGGCCATGTTTTTCCTTGAGCCCATGGCGAATGTTGTGACGCCTGGGGTCCTGGAGGCAGTCGAGATGTTTGTTTAAGGGCGTGTCGGGTGTATTGGTCATGGTGTAACGTCCTAAAATTAGTATTTATTTAGGTGGTTACCACAAAAAGGGGCGGATGTTTAGGTTCTTATAATCATTTCAACAGGTTATTTTATATAGCCCTATATCGTGTGTTTTTGGATAAATGCAACATGCCGTGCCAGATAGCGAACTTGTCCACGGAAGCACGGCCCGTGCCAAAGAT
>JAABRJ010000533.1 GCA_011390985.1 Desulfobacteraceae bacterium | reverse complement strand
GTTGCAGGCCGCGGATTACGTCAAACGGTTGAACTATCGACCGACCGCGGGCAATTTTGACAGTCGCAAAGGGAAATTCAGCGCGTTCCACCGGCATTATGCCGCGGTCGTTTCTGCTGTTACTACATCAAGGAGGTGTAGATGGAAAAGGAAAAGGAATTTTACGCGAGGATCGAGGCCAAAGGCGTCTCACGAAGGGACTTCATGAAATTCTGCACGTTCCTCACCGCGACCATGGGCCTTTCGGCCGCCTACGTGTCGAAAGTGGCCCAAGTTTTCGCGGCCCCCAGCCAGCGGCCGCCGGTAATCTGGCTGCACTTCGCGGAGTGCACGGGCTGCAGCGAAGCCACGTTGCGTGCCATGTTCCCCTGGATCGATGAGCTGCTGCTGGAAGTTCTCTCCATGGAATACCACGAGACGATCATGGCCGCCGCCGGTCGTCAGGCCGAAGACCAGCTGCACGCGGCCGTTGAAAAATACAAGGGAAAATTCATCTGCGTCTGCGAGGGTGCGGTGGCAACCAAGTATGACGGCGGTTACGGCAAAATCGCGGGCCGGACCTTCCTGGAAATCGCCAAAGAGGTCTGCCCCCAGGCCGCTGCGGTGGTCTGCATCGGCCAGTGTTCCAGTTTCGGCGGGATTCAGGCGGCGGCTCCCAATCTGGGCGGTTGGAAGGGGGTCGGCGAGGTCCTCGGCATCAAGACCATCAACATTGCGGGCTGCCCCCCCAACCCGATCAATTTCGTCGGCACCATCGTCAACTACCTGCTTTTTGGAAAACTGCCCGCCGTGGACGACCTCGGGCGCCCGCTGTTTGCCTACGGCAAGACTGTCCACGATCAGTGCCCCCGACGATCCCACTTCGAAAACGAGGAGTTTGTCGAGGAATTCGGGTCTCCGGAAGCCGCCATGGGCTATTGCCTCTACAAAATGGGGTGTCGCGGTCCGGAAACCTACAACAACTGTCCGATCGCAAAATTCAATGACGGCACCAGCTGGCCGGTGGAGGCGGGACACCCCTGCCTGGGCTGCAGCGAGCCCCAATTCTGGGACAAGATGACGCCTTTTTATGAGCCCCTGTAAGGGCCGGGCCGCCGCTAAAAACGGATTACCCCCACGCAGAACTAAGGAGAAAATATGGGTAAAAGAATTACCATCGATCCGATCACGAGAATAGAGGGGCACCTGCGCATCGAAGTCGAGGTGGAGGGCGGCAAGGTGGTCAACGCCTGGAGCTCCGGGACGCTTTTCCGGGGCATCGAGGTCATCCTGCAGGGCCGCGACCCGCGGGACGCCCAGCACTTCGTGCAACGCAGCTGCGGGGTGTGCACCTACGTCCATGCCCTGGCGTCGGTGCGCGCGGTGGACGACGCCGTCGGCATCAAGCTGCCCGCCAATGCCCGGCTGATCCGCAACCTGCTGCACGGTGCACAGTACCAGCACGATCACATCGTTCACTTCTACCATCTGCACGCCCTCGATTGGGTGGACATCGTCAGCGCCCTCAAGGCCGACCCGGCCAAAACCGCCGCCCTGGCGGACAACACCGGCAACGCCCCCTGGGGCGGTCGGCAGTATTTCAAAAACGTCCAGGTCCGGCTGCAGACCTTCGTGGACAGCGGCCAGCTGGGGCCCTTTGCCAACGCTTACTGGGGCCATTCGGCCTACAAGCTGCCGCCCGAAGCCAACCTGATGGCCGCCGCGCACTACATCGAAGCCCTGCGCATCCAGGCCAAGGCCGCCCGCATGCACGCCATTTTCGGCGGTAAAAACCCCCACCCCCAGTCCCTCGTGGTGGGCGGGGTGACCTCGGTCGCGGACCTGGTCCCCGACCGGATCGCCGAGTTCCTCTACATCACCAAGGAAACCCAGGAGTTCGTCAAGAACGTCTACATCCCCGACCTGATGGCCGTGGCCTCGTTCTACAAGGAGTGGGGTGCGATCGGCGGCTGCACCAACTTTTTGACCTATGGCGATTTCCCGGCCAGCGAGCAGGAGCCGGAGAGCTTCTACATGCCCCGCGGGGTGATCCGCAAGCGCGACCTGGCCAACATTGAAATGGCGGACCAGCAAAAGGTCACCGAAGACGTGACCCGCGCCTGGTACCTCAAATCGGCTCCCAAGCACCCATTCGAGGGCGAAACCCGGCCCATCCCCGAAAACCCCAAATTCAGCCCCGAGAAAGGCAAATATTCGTGGGCCAAGGCCCCGCGCTACGACGGTCTGCCGTGCGAAGTGGGGCCGCTGGCGCGCGTTCTGGTGGCCTACGGCAAGGGCCATGCGGACATCAAGGCGCTGGTGGACGGCGCCCTCAAACAGCTGGACATCCCGGCCAGCGCCCTTTTCTCGACCCTCGGGCGGACCGCCGCCCGGGGGCTGGAAACCGTGGCGATCGGCGATGCCATGCAGGGCTGGGTGACGGAGCTGGTGGAAAACCTCAAAAACGGCGACACCAAGACCTACCAACCTTACGAAATGCCCCAGACAGCCCAGGGGGTGGGTCTCAATGACGTCCCGCGCGGGGCTCTCGGGCACTGGATCCGTATCGAAAACGGCAAGATCGGCAACTACCAGTACGTGGTCCCCTCAACCTGGAACCTGGGGCCGCGGGACGGCGGCGGCAACCTGAGTCCGGTGGAAGAGGCCCTCATCGGGACGCCGGTCGCCGATCCCCAAAAGCCGTTGGAAGTGTTGCGCACGGTCCACTCCTTCGATCCCTGTCTGGCCTGTGCGGTGCACGTCATTGACCCCCACTCCAACCAAGTGTATAAGATCAGAGTAGTGTAAAGTTCGCAGCTGCCAGCACTCCCGGCCTACCCGCGGGTAGACCGGGAGTGCTGTCTTCAACCGCCGCCTCTTTTCCGGGCGGTGCGGAGAAGCCGGTCGATGGGTAACCCTTTTGTCACCATTCTGGGAGTCGGCAACTTCCTTTTCGCCGACGAAGGCTTCGGCATCCGGGTCATCGAAAAACTCCAGGCCGATTACCGCTTCCCCGAGGAGGTCCTCGTGGTCGACGGCGGGGTGCTGGGGATCAACCTGCTGGGAGTCGTTTCGCAGCCCGACCACCTGATCGTGGTTGACGCGCTTCGCAACCGCGGCAACGCCGGGGACCTCTACCGTCTGGCGGGCGACGATATTCCCCGGCGGGTGCTGGCCAAAAATTCGCTGCACCAGGTGGACCTGCTGGAGGCCCTGACCCTCTGCCAGGCCCTCGACAAGGTGCCTGAAACCGTCATTCTCGGAGTTGAGCCCGAAGACATTGAAACCCTGAAGCTGGAAATGACCCCCGTGGTCCAGCGCCAGGTGGCGCCCATGGCTGCCAGGGTGCTGAAAGAGCTGGACCGCCTGGGCGTAACCTACAGCCGGAGGAGCTGCACCTAATGTGTCTCGCCATCCCATCCCGGATCGTCAAGATTGAAGACCAGATGGCCGTCATCGACGTCGACGGCGTCACCCGCGAGGCCAGCCTGCTGCTGCTGGAAGACGCCCGGGTGGGGGATTACGTCATCGTGCACGCCGGTTTTGCCCTGCACAAAATCGATGAAGAGACCGCCCGCGAATCCCTGGACCTGCTGCGCGATGTCGCCGACCGGCTGGACGGCGGAGATCCTCCTGCGGCCTGATGACCGCCCCCGTTTTCTACCCCGTCGGCCGTTGGTGTCGCATCCACCCATGAAAACCGCCCCTGTCGCTCGCAAAGTGGAAATCAACGGCATCGTTCAGGGCGTTGGTTTCCGCCCCTTCGTTTACCAGGCCGCGCATCGCCACGGGATCCGCGGGACCGTGGCCAACACGGCCACAGGCGTCTGCATCCACGTCGAGGGGGCGCCTGAAAAGATCGCCGCTTTCTGCCGTGAACTGGCCGAAAGCCCCCCGCCGCTGGCTCACATCACGGCCATGGCGATTTCCGAAGAGACCCCCGCCGGGCGAACGGCCTTCACCATCGCGGCCAGCTCCCGCCAGGCCCAGCGGGGGACCCTGATTTCGCCGGATGTCGCGGTCTGCACCGATTGCCTGGCCGAACTTTTCGACTCTGCAAACCGGCGCTTTCGCTATCCCTTTATCAACTGCACCAACTGCGGGCCGCGCTACACGATCATCGACGACATCCCCTACGATCGCCCCAAGACTTCCATGAAGGTCTTTGCCATGTGCCCGCAGTGCCAGGCCGAGTACGATGACCCAATGAACCGGCGCTTTCATGCCCAACCCAACGCCTGCGCCGCGTGCGGGCCGTCCGTGGGCCTGCGCGCTGCCGGCGGTGCATCCGTGGCCAGCGATGACGCCGTTGCGGCCGCCGCCGATCTGTTGAAAGCGGGCGCGATCGTGGCCGTCAAGGGACTGGGGGGCTATCACCTCGCCGTGGATGCCGAAAACCCCGCCGCCGTCGCGCGCCTGCGCCGGCGCAAGCACCGCGACGGCAAGCCCTTTGCCGTCATGTCGCGCGACCTGACGGCAGTGGCGCATTACGCCCGCGCCACCCCCGCCGAGGCTGCGCTGCTGACCGCCTGCCAGCGGCCGATCGTGCTGCTGGCCAAAAGCAGCCCCCAGCCGCTGGCCGCGGCGATTGCCCCGGGCAACCGCTGGATCGGCGTGATGCTGCCCTACACCCCGCTGCATCACCTGCTGCTCGCGGAAGGGTTCAGCGCCCTGGTGATGACCAGCGGCAACCTCAGCGAGGAGCCGATTGTCATCGCCAACGATGACGCCCTGGCCCGGCTGGAGGGGATTGCCGATTATTTTCTGGTCCACGACCGGGACATCATTCTGCGCAGCGACGACTCGGTCGTGCGCCGCGCGGCCGGGGCGACCCGCTTTCTGCGGCGCTCGCGGGGCTTTGTGCCGACCCCGGTTTTCCTGAAAGACCCGACGCCGCCGATTTTGGCCTGCGGCGCCGAATTGAAGAACACCGTCTGCCTGACGCGCGGCGATCAGGCCTTCGTCAGCCAGCACATCGGCGATATGGAAAACCTGGCGACGTTCGAATTTTTTCAGGAGACCGTGAACCACCTGAAACGCATTCTGGACATCACCCCCCGGGTCGTGGCCCATGACCTGCACCCGGATTATCTCAGCACGCGCTTTGCCGAGGCCCAGGGCGATCTGCGGCGTGTGGGGGTCCAGCACCATCACGCCCACATCGTCAGCTGCATGGCCGAAAACCAGGCGGCGGGCCCCGTGATCGGGCTGGCCTTCGACGGCACCGGCTACGGCTCCGATGGCGCCATTTGGGGCGGGGAGGTCCTGGTGGCCGAAGCGGCGCGTTTTCGGCGGGCGGCGCACCTCGCCTACGTGCCCTTGCCCGGCGGGGCCGCGGCCATCCGCGAACCCTGGCGGATGGCGCTCAGCTATCTCTGGGACGCATTCGGCGAGGATTATCGCAAGCTGGATTTGCCCCTTCTGAAGACCGGGGACGCAAGCAAAATCGAGACTGTTGCGGCCATGATCCGGCGCCGCTTCAACGCCCCGCCGACCTCCAGCCTCGGCCGGCTGTTCGATGCGGTTGCGGCCCTTGCGGGAATCCGCTATCATGTCACATTCGAAGGGCAGGCCGCCATGGAGCTGGAAATGGCGGCCTGCGGCGCACCCGAGCGGCCATATGCGGTCGGCTGGGAGGAGGGCGCGGTCAAGCGCATCCCGCCGGCCCCGATGGTTCGCGCCGTGGTGGCGGATCTGCTCGCCGGGGTTCCCGCAGCCGTCGTCAGCGACCGGTTTCACTGCACCCTGGTGGACCTTTTCACGCGACTGTGCACGGCGCTGCGCTTGGAAACCGGGCTTGGGCGGGTGGCCTTGAGCGGCGGTGTCTTTCAGAACCTTCTGCTGTTCACCGGCCTTAAAGAAAGTTTGGAAGAACAAGGGTTTACCGTTATCAGCCACACCTTGGTGCCCACCAACGACGGCGGCATCGCCCTGGGCCAGGCCGTCGTGGCCGCGGCCCTGACGCAAAATGAACGCCCGGTCGGCGAAGCGTCCAAGGGCGGCGCCTGAGGCCCAAAGGGGGCGATGCCTGTGAAACACATTGAAGAATACCGCGATCGTGAGATCGCGCGGCGCCTGATCGCGCAGATCCATGCCGCCAGCCGCAAGCCCATCCGGCTGATGGAGGTCTGCGGGACCCACACCATGTCGATTTTCAGAAGCGGCCTGCGGTCATTGCTGCCCGAAACCATCACGCTCGTCTCCGGCCCCGGCTGCCCGGTGTGCGTCACCGCCCAGCGGGAGATCGACCAGTTCGTGGCCCTCGCCCGCCGCGAGGACGTCATCCTGACCACCTTCGGCGATCTGCTGCGCGTGCCGGGCAGCGGGTCCTCGCTGCAGCAGGAGCGTGCGGCGGGCTGCGATGTGCGGGTGGTTTATTCCCCCCTGGACGCCTTGGCCCTGGCGGCCCGCAACCGCGGCAAAAAGGTGGTTTTTCTGGGGGTCGGCTTTGAAACCACTGCGCCCACGGTTGCCGCGGCGCTGCTCTCCGCCCGGGCGCAGGGGGTGTCCAACTTTCTGGTTTTTGCCGCCCACAAGCGCACCCCGCCCGCGGTCGGAGCGTTGATGGCGGCGCCCGACCTTCGGGTCGACGGGTTTCTGCTGCCCGGGCACGTCTGCTTGGTGACCGGCACCCGGGCCTTTCAGCCGCTGGTCGACCGCTACCGGATTCCCTGTGTGGTCGGCGGGTTTGAACCGCTGGATCTCCTGGGGGCGCTGACCCGCCTGGTGGCACAGATCGAGGCCGGAGCGGCCGTGCTGGAGAATGCCTATGAGCGGGCCGTCACGGCCAGCGGCAATGCCAAGGCCCAGGCGGTCATGGAAGCCGTGTTTGCGACCGTCGACGCCGAATGGCGCGGGCTGGGGGCGATACCGGAGAGCGGCCTGAAAATTGCCGAGGCCCACCGGGCGTTGGATGCCGAAGCCTGCTTCGACCTTTCGGTCCCCGATGTTCCCGAACCCCGCGGCTGTGCCTGCGGCCAGGTCCTCAAGGGGCTTAGGATTCCGACGGACTGCGCCTTGTACCAAAAGACCTGCACCCCGATGCACCCCGTGGGCCCCTGCATGGTGTCCAGCGAGGGCACCTGTGCGGCCTATTACCGCTACCACGGCGGGGAGGGCGCCTGAAGCGCCGCTGAATGCCGGAAACCGCCGGGGGCGTCGGCCGGTTTGCGGTCGCGTGAGGAGAAGTAATGAAACCCGACACGATCCTGCTGGACCACGGCAGCGGCGGCAAGGTGGCCCACCGCTTGACCACCGATCTGCTGCTGCCGGTATTCGACAACCCGATCCTAAACGCCCTCAACGACGGCGCGGTCTTCCACCTGCCGGGAGGGCGCCTGGCGTTTTCCACCGACACTTACGTGGTGGACCCGCCGTTTTTTCCCGGTGGCTGTATCGGGGATCTGGCCGTCAACGGAACGGTCAACGATTTGGCCATGTGCGGTGCGCGGCCGCTTTTTCTCAGCGTCGGACTGATCCTGGAAGAAGGCCTGCCCATGGCGGATCTGGAAAGGATTGTGCGCGAGATGGGGCGCGCCGCGGCCGCGGCCGGGGTGCAGGTGGTCACCGGGGACACCAAGGTCGTCCCGCGGGGTGCGGCGGACCGTATTTTTATCAACACCTCGGGGGTCGGCGCCGTGCCCGCAGGCGTGGCGATCGACAGCAGCCGGGCGCGCCCCGGCGACCGCATCATTCTGAGCGGGACCATCGCGGATCACGGCATTACGATTCTGACGCAACGCGAGGGGTTGGCCTTTCAAGCCGCCATCAAGAGCGATACCGCGCCCCTGAACGCGATGGTGGCCGGCATGCTGGCTGTCGAGACCGACATCCACGTGCTGCGCGACCCCACCCGCGGCGGGGTGGGGACCGCCCTCAACGAGATCGCCGAAAAATCCGCGGTCGGCATCCGGATCCACGAAGACCGGATTCCGGTGAGACCCGAGGTCGAGGGGATCTGCGAGCTGCTGGGGTTCGACCCGCTCTACATCGCCAACGAGGGCAAGCTGCTGGCCTTTGTGGCTCCGGCGGAGGCCGAGGCGGTCCTGGCCGCGGTTCGGCGCGACCCTTACGGACGTGAAGCGCGGATCATCGGCGAGGTCACCGCCGATCACCCCGGCCGCGTGGTTCTCGAAACGCGGATCGGCGGCAGCCGAATCGTGGGGATGCTGACCGGCGAGCAGCTTCCCCGGATCTGCTGACCCGCCCGCAAGAAAACACCCTGCCGCCCCGGAAGTCGCCGGCCGGCGGCAGCGGCGTCAACTGGTGCAACGTGACGGCTATGCTGAAAATCCTCCGCAGGCTCTGCGCGGCCCTGGCGGCCCTGGCGCTTATGACATTGGGCGGTTGCGACACCCGCAACGAGGTCCTTTTTTCCGGCAAGACCATGGGGACCACCTATCACATCACGGTGATCAGCGGGTTTT
>JAABRJ010000532.1 GCA_011390985.1 Desulfobacteraceae bacterium | reverse complement strand
ATCGGGCGCATGGGCTGGCCGAGAAGATCGACGACCGCCTGGAGCAGATCAACGCCAGCATGTCGGTCTATCGGGTCGAAAGCGAGATCAGCCGCTTCAATGCCCTGGCGCGCAGCGGGGAGCCGTTTCCGATTTCGCGGGATTTCCTGCAGGTCATGGTCGTCGCCCAAGATCTCCACCGCCTGACGGGCGGGGCGTGGGACGGCACCGTCGCGCCCCTGGTGGACCTGTGGGGCTTCGGCAGCAAGACCAATGAAAAAAGAATTCCCACGGTGGCGGAGATCCAGCAGTGCCGTGCGGCCCTGGGCTTTGATCAGATCCTCGTCTCCGAGAACGGCTATCTGGTCAAGCAAAACCCGGCCGTCACCCTGGATCTGGGGTCGATCGCCAAGGGCTACGGGGTGGACCAGATCGCGGAATTGATCCGCGCAAACGGCTTCAGCGATTTTCTGGTTGAAATCGGGGGGGAGGTTT
>JAABRJ010000531.1 GCA_011390985.1 Desulfobacteraceae bacterium | reverse complement strand
GAGGTGCTGGAGGCCGCCGGCACCAAGTGGAATTTTCTGCCGTTTCGCCCCGGGCTGGTCGGCGGCCACTGCATCGGCGTCGACCCCTACTATCTGACCTTCAAGGCCGAGGCCCTGGGCTACCACCCCGAAATGATTCTGGCCGGACGCCGGATCAACGACAACATGGGCAAATACGTGGCCGAACGGGTGGTCAAAATGCTCATCGGGGCCGGCAAACAGGTGCGTGACGCCCGGGTGGCCGTCCTGGGACTGACCTTCAAGGAGGACGTCCCGGACCTGCGCAACACCCGGGTGATCGACATCATCACGGAGCTCGCCGATTACGGCGTTCAGGCGGCGGTCCACGACCCGATGGCCAGCGCCGCCGAAGCACGCCGCTACTACGGTCTGGAGCTTCAGCCGCTGGAACGTCTGCAGGGCGTTGACGCCGTGATCCTGGCGGTGCTGCATCGCGCCTACCGCGAACTGGGGCTGGCGCGCCTGGCCGGACTGTGTCACAATGGAGCGCCGATGGTGATCGACGTCAAAGGCGCTTTCACCCCGGTCGAGGCCCGGGCCCTGGGAATCGCGTACTGGCGCATCTGATTGGCGATAGCTGCCGATGGGTTGGGTCGGGCTGCCAACTTAAAAAAGCCAGGTCCGGCCTGTCTTTCACTTCGTCTCCAGACTGCTATCAGCCGGAAACCGTTTTTGGGGAAGTGGCCGACAGCCAAGAAAGGAAACAGCCGTGTCAAACACAACACCCATCACCGGAATTTCGGCCTGCGTTTTCGACGCCTACGGCACCCTCTTCGACGTCCACTCGGCCGTCGGCCGCCACCGCCCGCGCCTGGGCCGACAGGCGGATGAGGTTTCGGCCCTGTGGCGCAATCGGCAGCTGGAATACACCTGGCTGCGCAGCCTCATGGGCCGCCACGCCGATTTCTGGCAGGTCACGGGGGAGGCCCTGGATTTTGCACTGGCCGCCCACGGAATCGACGATGCGGACCTCCGGGCGGACCTGATGGCCGCCTACCTGGAGCTGGACTGCTACCCGGAAGTGCCGGCCGCCCTGGATCAGCTCAAGGCCCGGGGCATGCAAACGGCGATCCTTTCCAACGGCACCCCCAGGATGCTCGCCGCCGCGGTCGCCAACAGCAACCTTGAAAACCGGATCGATGCGGTCCTGTCGATTGAGAGCGTGAAAGTATACAAGCCCGATCCGCGGGTCTATCAGCTTGCCGTGGAAAGCCTGCAGCTACCGACCGAGGCGATCGTTTTCCTCTCCTCCAACGCCTGGGATGCCGCCGGAGCGGCCGCCTTCGGCTTGCGGGTCGCGTGGGTCAACCGTTTTCGGCAGCATCCCGAACGTCTGCCGGGCCGGCCCGACGTGGAAATCGCCACCCTGGCGGAGCTGCCCGGGCAGCTTGCCGCCTGAGGACGCGCCGCCCGTTCACCGGCAACCACACCGACTCCCAGCGAAAGGAGGCCCTTCATGGCCGATCAAACCTTCGAGGCGCTGATCGTCACCGAAACCCCGCAAAAAACGTTTCAGCGCAGCATCCAGATACGATCCATCGACCAGCTGCCCGAGGGCGCGGTGCTCGTCCGGGTGCATTACTCCTCCCTGAACTACAAGGACGCGCTGTCCGCTACCGGCAACAAGGGCGTCACGCGCCGCTACCCCCACACCCCCGGGATCGACGCGGCCGGCGTGGTGGCCGCCAGCAGCAGCCCGGAGTGCGCACCCGGCGAAGAGGTCATCGTCACCAGCTACGACCTCGGGATGAACACCGCCGGCGGATTCGGCCAGTACATCCGGGTGCCGGCGGAATGGGTCGTCAAGCGCCCCGAGGGCCTGTCCTTGCGCGAAAGCATGACCTTCGGCACGGCCGGGTTTACGGCCGGGCTTGCGATCCTCAAACTGACGGCCGCCGGCCTCACCCCGGAACGCGGCGAGGTGCTGGTGACCGGGGCCACCGGCGGCGTGGGCAGCCTGGCGGTGGCGATCCTGGCACGGCTGGGTTTCAACGTCGTGGGGGTCAGCGGCAAACCGCAAGGGGCCGAGTTTCTGGCGCGGCTGGGAGCCAAAGAAACGCTCGCGCGCGAAGCGGCCATCGACCGCAGCGGCCGGCCGCTGCTGCGCGGGCGCTGGGCCGGGGTGGTGGATACCGTCGGGGGCGAGATGCTGGCGACCGCCCTCAAATCAACGGACTTGAACGGCACCCTGACCTGCTGCGGCAACGTGGGCGGCCCGGCCCTGGCCACCACCGTGTTTCCCTTTATCCTGCGGGGCGTCGGCCTGCTGGGGATCGATTCCCAGAACTGCGCCATGGACCAGCGCCGCCAGGTCTGGCAAAAACTCGCAACGGAATGGCAGCCGGAGGGCCTGGGGTCACTGGCCGAGGAGGTCGACCTGCACGGGCTCGACCCCAAAATCGACCAGATCCTCGCCGGCGGGCTCATGGGGCGGGTGGTGGTCAACCTGAACCGTTGAGGACCGCACCCAGGGCCAACATCCGGGCCGGCCGGAGCCCCTCAAGGGACGTGCATTGACGCACGCATCCCGGGCCGCTTCGACGATTCCGGTTGCACCCGGGAAGCGTGGAGTCCATTATGCCGCTATCGGTGGTAGACCTCTACACCAAAGTGCTGCCGCGCACCAACTGCCGGGACTGCGGGCACCCGACGTGCCTGGCATTTGCCAGCATGGTGGTTTCCGAAAAGCTGCCGCTGGCAAAGTGCCCGCATCTTTCTCCGGAAACGGTGGCCCGCTATCAGCCCATTCTTGACGCACAGCACGCCGAGGGCCGATGGACCAAAAAGGACATGGCCGCCGATGCCCTCCAATGGGCACGGGAACGCTCGGCCGACATGCGCCTGGAAGACCTGCCGGGGCGAATCGGGGGCCGGCTGGTTCGGACCGCGGACGGTCAACCGGCGCTGGAGCTGCCCTATTTCACCGAGACGGTCGTGATCCGGCCGGACGGGATCCAAAAAAAAGACGGGACGGCCCTCAACCGCTGGGAGCAGGTGTTCATCTACAACCACCTCGCCCAGGGCGGCAGCGCCCTGCCCGCTGAAGACTGGCGGGGGTTTGAGCAGATCCCCAACACCGTCTCCAAAATCAAGTCGATGCAGCGCCATGTGGAAGCGCCCCTGGTCGCGCGTTTTCGGGGGCGCCTGCAAGCGCTTGCAGAGGCGGCCCGAAGTCTGGGCGCCCGGGATGTCACCGGCCAGGTAGGGTCGGCCGACGCCGCCTTTCAATTTCAGCCCCTGCCCCGCATTCCCCTGCTGCTGCTCTTCTGGGACGAAGCGCCGGCCGACGGTCTTGCCGCCGGCGTCAAGCTGCTGTTCGACGCCACCATCACCGAGCACCTCGACATCGAATCGATCCTGTTCTTAAGCGAGCGGCTGCGGCAACTGCTCTGCGGCGACAGCGACGACATCTGAGGCTGATTTTTCAGCGCAACCGCAAAACCGCGACTGAAGCGGGGACATCCGATGGAAAAGAGCAGGACCCAGATCAAGCGGGAAATGGAAGCCCTCCAGGCGCTGGGGGAAGAATTGATCTATCTGCCGCTGGAGACCCTAAGCGGAATGGGGCTGCCGTCGGATTTGCTCGAGGCCCTCAGGTTCGCTCGGGGAGTGTCGAAACGCGGGGCGCGCAAGCGGCAATTGCAGTTTATCGGGCGCCTGATGCGTGCGGTCGACCCCGCACCGATCCGCAGGCTTCTAAACGAACGCCATCGGGGCAGCAGCCTGAATGCGCAGGTTTTTAAAACGGCCGAGGCGTGGCGCGACCTCCTGGTGAGCGGCAGCGACGCCCCGCTTCTTGAAGTCCGCGCGCGTTTTCCCCAGGCCGACCACCACCACCTGGACCGGCTGGTCCAAAATGCCCGCAAAGCAGGCGCAACCGGCGGCAGCGCCAAGGCCGGCAGGCCTCTTTTCCGTTTTCTGATCGCCCTTCTCAGCCCCCCGGCGGCAGCTGCAGATGCCCCCGGGCAGACCGCCGAAGACGCTCCGGATTAGATGCACAGCCCGCCGGGCGGGGCCTTTTTCTGCCGCGGCCCTTAAATCGCACCCCAGCGGGTGCCGGTCCATTTGCGGTGGAATTTGACTTCCATCACGAAGGCCAGCCAGATCTGTTCCATGGTGGTGAAAATCTGGTTGGGGTAGCCGGGCAGCCGCTGGTAGGGGGTTTTGGTCCAACGGTAGAATGCCTGGGTGGTGCTGTCAAATCGCTGCCCGGGCGTCTGGGCCATCTCGATGAGCTGATCCTGGCGGGGCAGCCATACATGTTTGATCAGGCGGATGAGGCTTCCTTCGGTCTGGATTTCAAATCCCCGCCGCAGGTTCCGGCCGCTGCAGGTAGCCGGGATCCAGCAGTCGATGCGGCCGTCGGCATGAACGAAAAAATCCCCGTAGGCCGGCTTCCAACGGGCCTGGATATCCCGGGCCTGCTCACACATCATCCGGTAGCGGGGACTTCGATCCATGGGCCCTCGCGTTAAAATTCGAGACACACAGCGACAGGTCCCTCCGGATACTATCCGCCAGCGGAGGGCGCACCGATTTCGAAAGGTTATCTTTTTCATCCCCGGAAAGCAAGGGGCTGCCGGTCCCTCGGCGCCCCGACCCTGCCGGGCGTTTCCCGGAGCAGCCGCTTGATGCCCGTCGTCCTGGAACCCATCGGTATCATCCGCTCCTGTTTCAAGGAGAAATTCGGCATTCCACGCCAGCCCGGACTGGTTCGCGAAGCCCGGGCGAGGCTGGAACTGCTGCCGCCTTTCGACCGCCCCGAAGCCGTGCGGGGGCTGGAAGGCTTCTCCCACATCTGGATTATCTTCATCTTCCACGCCAATCGCCAGGGAACGTGGAAGCCCACCGTGCGCCCGCCCCGCTTGGGAGGCAACCGTCGCATCGGCGTGTTTGCCAGCCGCTCCGGGTTTCGCCCCAACCCGGTCGGTATTTCCGCGGTCGAACTGGCCGGCCTGCGCTTTCCCGGGGAGCGCGCGGTGCTGGATATCCGTGGCAGCGACCTCCTGGACGGCACACCGGTGGTCGACATCAAACCCTATCTGCCCTATTCCGACAGCCGCCCCGCGGCCGGCGCCGGATACGCCCCGGCCCCGCCGGACCCCCAGCTGCCGGTCCTTTTCAGTTCCCGGGCGCAGGCCGCCTGCCGGTGCTACCGGCCCGGCGACGGAACCGATCTGCAGGCCCTGATAACGGCCTTGCTGCAGGCCGACCCGCGACCGGCGCACCACCGTGCGAACCCCTGCCGCCGGGGTTACGGTTTTCGAATTTTTGACCTGGACGTTCGCTGGCGGGTGCAGGACGCGGCCATCGTGGTCGAGGCGATTGTCGCGGCCCGCGATGAAAACAGCGATCCCGGGCGGCGGCCGGACGAATAAGGGCCGCCGGCGCGACCCCCGCCCGACAACTCACCTGCGGCCATCGCCGATCTGCGCAATGCTGTGTTGACATCCGGCGCTGCGGGAACGATTATATCAAGTTGCCCATCGGTCGAAAGGGATTACCGCGCTCCTTTTTTGATGGCGGCCCAAACAGCCCGCACCGGAGCGTGATTTTTACACCGCCGACCCCGGTTTTGACGCTTCAGGGCCCCTGTTTTTTAACCAAAAACCTGTTTGCTGCCGGGTCCGCGCAACCCCGCGGCGGCACCCTCAGGCTGCACGAGGCACCGTTTTCATGCTGGACGGCAAAAGCGAATACGACACCGACCGCTTCCTTGGACACGACGCAAGGGAAACCACTGCAGAACCGCCCTGGACCGTTCTGGTCGCGGACGACGACCCGCGAATCCACCAGCGCATTCACCAGGCGCTGGGCCAGCGCCTTATGCTGGGCCGCCCGCTGCGGGTCCTGAGCGCCTTTTGCGGCCCGCAGGCCCTTTCCCTGCTGGCCCAAAACCAGGATACGGCCGTGATCCTGTTGCAAGCCGATCCGGGGTCCGGCGGCGGGGGGCTGTCAACCGCCGCGGCCATCCGCCGCGACAAGCGCAACGCCGACCTGCGGGTGATTCTGCGCTGCGAAGCCGCGGAATCGATCCCGCCGCCTGAAACCCTGCTGGAACTGGATGTCACCGACTGCCGGAGCTTTGCGGACCTGACGCCCGAGCGCGTGGTTGTGCTGTTCAACACGGCCTTGGACGCTTTTCAGAGCCGCCGCACCATCAGCCGCGGCCGGCTCGGTCTGCTGCGTCTGGCCGACGCGACCAGCCAGCTGGTGGCGCCCCAGCCGCTGCGCAAATTCGCCCGGGAGGTGCTGCGTCAGCTGCACGCCGTCCTCCAGCTCAACGCCAACCCACTGCCCTTTCAGGGGTCGGGTTTCACGGCCACCGAGCAGGACGGCGAATTCCTGATCTGGGCCGCGACCGGATGCTTCGACGGCATGCTCGGACAGCCCCCGGAAGTCGCCCTTGGCGGGCACCTGCTGAAACACCTGGAGCGGGCCCGGAACGAGCGCACCTCTTTTTTCGCCGGCAGCTCCTATTACGGCACCTACTGCACCCGCAGCGGCGTTCGCCACCTGCTCTACCTCGATGCCGGGCGGCCGCTGGACCAGCTGGACCGCGAACTCGTGAGCCTGCTGTACGCCAGCGTGACCCAGGCGCTGGAAAACCTCTATCTCCACCGCGAAATCCGGGAAACGCAGGAAGACGTCCTGACCACCCTGGGGGGCGTGATCGCCAACCGTTCCGGTGAAGCCGGCAGCCATGGGCGCCGCGTGTCCAATATGGCCGGCCTCCTGGCCCAGAAGGCCGGTTTGTCGCCGGCGGAGGTCAAGCTCCTGCGTCTGTCGGCGCCCATGCACGACATCGGCAAGGTCGGGATCCCCGACGCGATACTCTTCAAGCCCGATAGGTTGAGCCCCGAGGAGTTCGAAAAAATCCGCCGCCACACCGACATCGGCTTTGATATTTTGAAAAATTCCCGCCGCGAAGTGATGGAGGCCGCAGTCATCGCCGCCCAGCAGCACCATGAGCGCTGGGACGGCCGCGGCTATCCGCGCCGCCTCAAGGGCACCGAAATTCACATTTTCGGCCGCATCATCGGGCTGATCGACGTCTTCGACGCCCTGCTGCACAGCCGGGTCTACAAGCATGCCTGGAAACTGGACAAAGTGCTCGACTATATCCGCGCCGAGCGCGGCCGTCAGTTCGATCCCGGCCTGGTGGACCTTCTGCTGGCCGACGCCTTCATGGAGATCAACGACCGCTTCACCGGTTAGCCGGGGAAGCCCCGTCGGGCGTTTTTTCCGCCGGGTACCAGCCCTGTCGGGCGAGCGTTGCGCGGTAGCGCTGGCGGACAAAGCGAGCGGCGAAGAGCGGGCGGCCGATATAGGGCGACGCCTGATCCCAGAAGGAGTCCGCGATCGCAACCACCAGCGCGTCCTTTGCAGCCCCGTCAATGAAATTGCGCGTCATTTTCTTTTCGTAGACCACCTCCGGGCCCAGCAGGTCACGGACGTCGGTCCAGCGCTCGGCCGCCCCGTGCGCGGTTTCCGCGCTGACCGGGACCGCTGCACGGGCCAGAACGGTCACCACCCAGCGGTCGGCGACCACCGGCCGCGAAAGGTCCAGCAGCTCCAGGGTCAGTCCGTTGGCCAGTTTTTCGGATCGGATCAACTTCGCCGTCATCTTGCCGCTTCCTCTCGCCTGTCAATCGGTTTGCACGCGCTTCAAAACGATCCCCCCAATAACAAAAAGCACCAGGATGCTCAAGACCCCGAGCCGCGAACTGCCGCTGACGCGGCTGACCGCGCCCATCAGGAAAGGCCCCGTAATGGCAGCGAATTTGCCGAAGATATTGTAGAACCCGAAGAACGCGGCTGAGCGCTCGGCGGGGATCAGACGCCCGAAAAAGGAGCGGCTGAGGGCCTGGATGCCGCCCATCGAGGTGGCCACCAGGACCGCCAAAACCCAGAAAAGAATTGTTTTGGCGCGCATCGAGCCCGCCTCCGGCAGGAAGAAGGCCAGCAGCACGATGGCCATGTAGACCCCGATGCCGACGTAAAGCATGGTCTTGCCTGGAAACACCTTGGCCAGACGACCATACAGCAGCGTAAACGGAAAGGCCACCAGCTGGATGGTCAGAATCGCCAGGATCAGCACGTTGACCCCCAGACCGATATCCCGGCCGTAAGCGGTGGCCATGACGATGATCGTATCCACGCCGTCGATGTAGAAAAAGTAGGCCACCAGAAAGAGGAAGACGTTGCGGTAACGCCGAATCTCCCCGAGAGTCTGCCAGAGCCGCCTGAAACTGTCGCGCACCGGCCGGCGGGACGGCGGCAGAAAATGCTTCTGCTGCAGGACCAGCATCAGGGGTATGGTAAAGACCAGCCACCAGACGGCCACTCCGGCAAACCCGAGGCGCGCCGCGCCCTCCGGCAGCGCCTCGCCGGGGGTCACGGCATTCGCCCGGCTGATGAGCAGCAGCACCCATAGAAAGGGCAGCACGCTGCCGATGTAACCGGCGGCATAGCCCATCGCCGAAACCCAGTCCATCCGCTCGGGCGGCGCCACGTCCACCAGGAAAGCGTCGTAGAAAAGGTTGGCGCCGGCATAGCCCACTTTGGCCAGAATAAAGATCGCCAGACAGAGGCGCCAATCCCCGCGTTGAACGGTGGTCAGCATCAGGGTGGCGCACACCCCCACACCGAAAAAGGCCAGCAGAAACCGTTTCTTGAAGTAACGGTAATCGGCGATGCTGCCCAGCACCGGCGCCAGCAGGGCCAGCACCAGCGATGCCAGGGAGTTGGCAAACCCCCAGTGGGCCGTTGAGACGGCGGGATCGATGCCGGCGGCGGCAATGTCCTTGAAGAAAATCGGCATCACGGCCGTCACCACGATCAGGACAAAGGCCGAGTTGGCCACGTCGT
>JAABRJ010000530.1 GCA_011390985.1 Desulfobacteraceae bacterium | reverse complement strand
AAGCGCCCCCCGCAGCGGTCATCGAACAGAAACTGGCGGTACCCAACTCCCAGCGGATCTTCTACCTGCGCTACGCCCTCCTGGCCGGGTTTAGCATCGAACGGACCCATGAACTCAGCGGCATCGACCCCTGGTTTCTCCATCAGCTGGAAGAGCTCGTGGCCTTCGAGGGCGAATTGCGCCAGACCGCCGGCGACCTGCCGGCCGCCGCGCTGCGGCGGGCCAAGCGCCGGGGCTATTCCGATCGCCAGCTCGCACACCTCAGCGGTCTTTCGGAAGCCGAGGTGCGCGCGCGCCGCCGCAAGGAGGCGATCCGACCGGTCTATAAACTGGTGGACACCTGTGCCGCCGAGTTCCGGGCCGCCACTCCTTACTACTACTCGACCTATGAGCAGGAAAACGAGGCGCGCCTGTCCGGGCGCAGCAAAGTCATGATTCTGGGTGGGGGGCCCAACCGCATCGGCCAGGGGATCGAATTCGACTACTGCTGCGTTCACGCCTCCTTTGCGCTGCGCGAGGAAGGGGTTGAAAGCATCATGGTCAACAGCAACCCCGAGACGGTGTCCACCGACTACGACACCTCCGACAAGCTCTACTTCGAGCCGCTGACCCTGGAGGATGTCCTGCACATCGTGGAGACCGAGAAGCCCCAGGGGGTTATCGTCCAGTTCGGCGGGCAGACCCCGCTCAACCTGGCCGTGCCCCTGGCGCAGGCGGGGGTGCCGATCCTCGGCACGCACCCTGACAACATCAACCGCGCCGAAGACCGCGAAGAGTTCCAGTCCATGCTTCAAAAGCTGGGGTTACGGCAGCCGGCCAACGGCACGGCGGTGTCGGTGGCCGAAGCCGTAAAGGTCGCCGAGCTGATCGGCTACCCGGTGATCGTGCGCCCCTCCTACGTGCTGGGCGGCCGGGCGATGAAAATCGTCTACCACCGCAAGGACCTGGAAAATTTTACCCTGCTGGCGATCCAGGCTTCCCCCGGCCACCCGGTGCTGATCGACAAATTCCTCGAAGACGCCGTCGAGGTGGATGTGGACGCCATCTCCGACGGACGCAGCACCCTGATCGGCGGCATCATGGAGCATATCGAGGAGGCCGGCATCCACTCCGGCGACTCGGCCTGCGTGCTCCCCCCCTACAGCCTCGCTGGGGCCGTCTGCGACGAGATCGCCGCGGCGACCAAGGCCATGGCGGCCGAGCTGAACGTCATCGGCCTGATGAACGTCCAATACGCCATCAAGGGCGGCCAACTCTACGTGCTGGAGGTCAACCCGCGAGCCTCGCGGACAGTGCCGTTCGTCAGCAAGGCCACCGGCGTGCCGCTGGCCAAGCTGGCCACCAAAGTGATGCTGGGCAAGTCCCTGGCCGAGGCAGGCCTCAGCGCTGAGGTGATCCCGCGGCACGTGGCGGTCAAGGAAGCGGTCTTACCCTTCAACCGCTTCCCCAAGGCGGACACCCTGCTGGGGCCCGAAATGAAATCCACCGGTGAGGTGATGGGGATTGACGCCGAATTCGGGCCGGCGTATGCCAAGGCCCAGCTGGGGGCCGGCCAGAACCTGCCCACCCAGGGCGGCATTTTCATCAGCGTCAACGACCGCCACAAGCCCTCGGTGCTGGCCGTGGCGGCCCGCTTCCACGCCATGGGGTTCGCGATCCTCTCCACCGCCGGCACCGGCGCCTTTCTGTCCGCCAACGGAATCCCCAACCGAACCTTCGCCAAGGTTTCCACCGGAATCCGCCCGCACGTCCTGGACGCCATCAAAAACGGTGAGATCCAGATGATCATCAATTCCGCCACCGGCGGCGAAACCCGCCGGGACGGCTACATGATCCGGCGGGCGGCGATCAAGTTCGGTCTGCCCTACACCACCACGCTGGCCGGCGCCATGGCCATCAGCCGCGGCATTCAGGCCCTGAGGCATGCGGCGTTGGAGGTCAAGACCATCCAGGAGTACAACCGCACCCCCGAATAGCCCGGCAACCCGCCACAGCCCCCGGCCGGTGCCCCACTCCGGCGGCCTTGATGGGGGCATTTACATGGCGCTCATAATATGTCAATAAGGAGCCGGTAGCCCCACCGGGGGCGCAACTCGGACACTGGATCGCCCGCAGCCGTTGATAGGCCCGCCCTTGAGCGATCCATCCACAATAAGGCTTTTTTGAATGAAATCCCAAACTGACGGGGGTGCGCGCAGCGCCAAGGCCGTCAAAAACGATTTTGACGACAAACCCCGCGAAGCCTGCGGCCTGTTCGGCATCCACGGCCACGCCGATGCCGCCCGCCTGACCTATTTCGGCCTTTACGCGCTGCAGCACCGGGGTCAGGAGAGCGCCGGAATCGCGGTCAGCCGCGATCGAGACATCGTCGGCCACAAGGGGATGGGCCTGGTGCCGGACGTTTTCGACGATGAGCACCTGGAACAGCTGGTCGGCACCAGCGCCGTCGGCCATGTGCGCTACTCCACGACGGGCAGCTCGATCCTCAACAACGCCCAGCCGTTTGTCGTACGCCATCGCCAGCGGGCCTACGCCGTGGGCCACAACGGCAACATCGTCAACGCTCAGGCGCTGAAAAACGAGCTGGAGGAATCCGGTTCCATTTTTCAGGCCACCATGGACAGCGAGATCTTTCTGCACCTGTTCGTCAAGAGCCTCAGGTACGGCTTCGAGCAGGCCCTGGTGGAGGCCGCCACCCGGCTCAAAGGCGCCTTTTCGCTGGTCATGCTGACCAGCCGCGGAGAGGTCATCGGCATCCGCGACCCCCACGGTTTCCGGCCCCTGTGCCTCGGCAAACTCAACGGCAGCTATGTTCTGGCATCGGAGACCTGCGCCTTCGACCTGGTTCAGGCGGAGTTCATCCGGGAGCTGGACCCCGGCGAAATCATCATCATCAGCGACAGCGGCATCAAGTCGATCCACACCCGTCCGGCGGACCGCCAGGCGTTCTGTATTTTCGAGTTCATCTATTTCGCCCGGCCCGACAGCATCTTCGCCGGCCACAATGTCTATCAGACCCGCAAGGCCCACGGCCGGCGGCTGGCCGCAGAGGCGCCGGTGGCGGCCGATCTGGTGATGCCCTTTCCGGACTCCGGGACCTACGCCGCCCTCGGCTACTCCGAAGCCTCCGGGATTCCCTTTGAATTGGGGATGATCCGCAACCATTACGTCGGGCGCACCTTCATTCAACCCACCCAGAGCATGCGGGACTTCGGGGTCCGGATCAAGCTCAACCCGGTCAGGGAATTGCTGCGCGGCAAGGACATCATCATCATTGAGGACTCCATCATCCGCGGCACCACCGTCAAAACCCGCGTCAAAGCCCTTCGGGAAATCGGGGTCAGGCGGATCCATCTGCGGGTCAGCGGCCCGCCCCACCGGTTCCCCTGCCACTACGGGATCGACTTCTCGTCCAAGGGCGAGCTGATCGCCGCCAGCAAATCAGTGGCGGAGCTGACCGACCTGCTGGGTCTGGATTCCCTCTACTACCTGAGTTTAGAAGGTCTGCTGACCTCCACCGGCGTCAAAAACCCCGAGAAAACCTTCTGCAAGGCCTGTTTTGACGGGAAATACCCGGTTCACTTCGACGAGCACCTGAGCAAGGACTGCCTGGAATGCCTCGCTTGAGCTGCCGCCCGTCGCCGTGAGCGCCCAGGCACCCGCACCGGAAGGATCCGAAGGAGCGCATCATGATTGAATCCAAGTTTCTGCAGGACAATGTCCAGAACATACAGAAACTGATGACCCTCTCGCCCTTGAAGAATTTTGAAACCGGCAGCCTCAAGCAGCTGCTGCGGCTGAGCAAGATCCGGGAATACGGCGACGGCGAAATGATCATTGAGGAGGGGGAGCGGGACCCCTGGATTTACTTCCTGCTGTCCGGGAAAGTGCGGGTGGAAAAAAACGGGGTTGCCATCCGGCGCATCGACAAGGTCGGCGAAATTCTCGGCGAAATGCGGATTCTGGATGGCCTGTCGCGGTCGGCCTCGGTTTACGCCGAAGGCAAGACCCTCAGCCTGGCGGTTGACACCTCGGCCACCGACCGCCTGGCCTCCGACGACGAACGCGCCAATTTTCTGCTGCTGCTCTACCGCATCTTTTCTGAGTTCATCTCGCTGCGGCTGCGCCTGACCAACGAAGAGCTGGTCAAAACCAAAAAAGAGCTGGAAGAACTCAAGCAGCGGCAGGGCTGAAGAGTCCCTGCGCCTGCAGCGCGCTACCCCCATGAAACGAACCGTCGCGTTTTCAAAAAACGCCACAAACCTTTTTTTTCATATCCTGACCCGCTGCAACCTGCGCTGCCGCCACTGCTACATCAACCCCGCGCAGCACGGCCGCGAAACCCTGCCGCTGGCCACCATCACCCGCTGGCTGGCGCTGTTTGCCGACAAAAGCCAGACGACCAATGTGATCTTCCTGGGCGGCGAGCCCACCCTGCACCCGGACCTGGCCCAGGCCGTGCAGAGCGCCCGGCGCCTGGGCTACCAATCGGTCACGATCGACACCAACGGCTACCTGTTCCACGATATCCTCGCCAGGGTCACGCCCGCGGAGGTCGACTATTTCAGTTTCAGCCTCGACGGCGCCAGCGCCCCCACCAACGACCGCATCCGCGGTGCAGGCAGCTATGCGGCCTGCACCGCCGGCATCCGCCGCGCAGCGGCCGCCGGGTTTGCGACCAGCGTGATTTTCACCGTCAGCCGCGACAACCTCGACGAGCTGCAGCAGATGCCGCCCCTCTTGCAAACCCTGGGGGTCGAGCGCTTTTTCATCCAGGTGATCGGCGTGCGCGGCCAGTCCGCCCGCGGGCCGGCCGCAGCCCAAGGCCCCGCCGGCCCCCAGGTTTCGCGCCAGGAGTGGTGCCAGAGCGTGCCGGCAGTGGCCGCCCGGGCGGCGGCGATGGGCATCACCGTCAGCTATCCAAAGGTTTTTCTGGACCCCGGCGAGCCGTTCGCGTGCGCCGGGCGGGTCGCCTGCAACTATTTTATTTTCCCCAACGGCCGGGTCTACCGCTGCCCCCTGTGCGAAGACTACCCCCTGCACAGCCTGATGATCGCCGACGACACCCTGCGGGAGACCGGCGGCATCAACGAGGCGGGCCTTTTCCAGTTGGACATCCCCGAAGGCTGCGTGATGAACAAGCTGATCCAGCCGGGCAACCTGGCCTATGACGAAACCGGCCGGCCGCTCTACCGGGTGGCCTGCTGCCTGCTCAAAGAGGAGCTGAGCCCCGACTGAACCGGGGGGCCCGGCGGCCATGCCGGCAGCGGCTGAAAAGGGTCAGAGGTTGAAGCGAAAATTGACGATGTCGCCGTCCCGCATCTCGTAGGTTTTGCCCTCCAGGCGCACGGTGCCCTGCTTGCGGGCGGCGGCGTGGCTGCCGGCCGCCATAAGGTCCTGATAGGCCAGCACTTCCGCCCGGATAAAGCCTTTTTTGATGTCCGAGTGGATCACCTCCGCGGCGTCCAGGGCGGCGGTGGCGCGCCGGACGGTCCACGCCCGGACCTCGTCCTCGCCCACGGTGAAGAATGAAATCAGCCCCAGCAGATCGTATGACTTTTTGATCACCCGATCCATGGCCGACTCGGCGATGTCAAACTCCGCCAGGAACTCGGCGGCTTCGGCAGCCGACATCTGGACCAGCTCGTGCTCCAGCTTGGCGCGCATCACCATGCCGTTTGCCCTTTGTAGCGGCCCCACGGACGCCGGGAAGGCGTCGTCATCGTCCTCGTTGTTGAAAAGCACCAGCAGGGGCTTGGCCGAAAGGAAGGCGAAGCCCCGAAGCTGGGGCGCGGCTGCCAGCGCCGGGGACTCCCGCAGCGGCAGCTCCTTCTCGAGCTGAGCGTGGCAGGCCTTGAGCAGCGCCGCCTCCTCCGGATCGGCTTTCTTGCCGCGCTTCTGGTCGAGTTCCAGGCGCTCCAGGCGCTTTTCGACCACCACCAGGTCGGCCAGGATCAGCTCCTGGTCCAGGGCCGCAGCATCCGCCGCCGGCCTGGGGGCCTCGAAACCATAGCCGCTGAAATTGCGCACCACATGGATCAGGGCGTCGCAGTCGCGGGTCTGCTGCCAGGGGCTCTGCTCCCTGCCGCCGCCCTCGCGCGCCCCCCCCGGGACGCCCGGCAGAAAATAGGCCACCGTGGCATAAATGGTCTTGCGCGGGGTGTAGAGCCGACTGAGGATGTCGATCCGTTCATCCGGCACCCGAATGGTTCCGATGCGGCTTTCGCCCTTGTGGGCGCCTTCGGCCAGATTGCCGGTCAGGGCCTCAAAAACGGTCGTCTTGCCCGCCTGGGCAAGGCCGATGATACCGAGTCTCATGGGTTGGGTCCTCCTCCCGAAATATAGTGGCGGCGCCTGGACTTTTTGGCGCCCCCCGAAACTACCCTCTGCTATAGCACAGGCCGCCGTACGATCCAAAGCGGGTCCTGGCGACGCCGGCAACCCGTCGGTCCCGGGGGCCGCGGAGAGCGGCGGGCGCAGGTGAACTTGAAGCGCCGCCAGAGTTCCTGTATAGTCTGAAACCATCGGACTTTCGGGGCTCCCCGGCGCCCAGCGGACGGGCACCGGTTGGGCGGGATCAGGGGGCTCCTCATTCTCATCATCCTGGAAAGGAGGCGGGCAATGATAGCGTTTAAAAGAATACTGTTCCCGGTGGACCTTTCGGAGACATCGCCGCAGCTGGTTTCCTGCGTGACCATAATGGCCGAAAAATTCGACGCGCAGATCCACCTGCTGTTCGTGGCGCGGGTGTTTGAATATTTCACCAGCATTTACGTGCCCCACCCCACGGTGGATCGCTTCGAGCGGGACGTGGTGGCAGGCGCCACCCAGCGCCTGGAAGAGTTTCGCCAGGAGTTCTTCAAGGATTACCCCGCCACCCGCGCGCAGGTGGTTTCCGGCGACATTTGCGAACAGATCCTGAACTACGCCCAGAGCGAAAATATCGATCTGATCATCATGGGGACCCACGGCCGCAAAGGCATCG
Organism: Desulfobacteraceae bacterium; assembly: GCA_011390985.1. GTDB lineage: Bacteria > Desulfobacterota > Desulfobacteria > Desulfobacterales > JAABRJ01 > JAABRJ01. Next base: position 1,967 of record JAABRJ010000530.1, on the reverse strand, counting down.
ACAAAATCGTTTTCGGATCGGTGGCCGAGCGCATCAGCAAAAGTGCGGTCATCCCGGTCCTGCTGGTCAAGCCGTTTAAAATCGACGCGGGGCCATAACCGGAGGGGGGCGGCCGCGGCCAAACGGCTGCGGCTTGACAAGGAAACAAGCGGACCTTAAGTTCGACGCAAAATTCCGGTGCCGGCTGCGGAAGCCGAAGGCACTTGGCGTTAGAGGTGAATTTGAATGCCCCCGATCATATCCATTGTCGGCAAGTCCGATTGCGGCAAGACCACCCTGATTGAAAAGCTGATTCCCGAGCTCAAGAGCCGCGGCTACCGGATCGGCACCATCAAGCACACCTCCCGCGGATTCGACATCGACCGCAAGGGCAAGGACAGCTGGCGCCACCGGCAGGCCGGCGCCGACGCCGTGATGGTCACCTCGGCCGAGACGCTTTCGTTGGTCAAAAGCCTGGCGACCCACACGCTCGACGATCTCCTGCCGTATTTCGCAGACATGGATCTGGTCATCACCGAAGGCTACAAGCACGCGGACAAGCCCAAGATCGAGGTTTACCGCGCCGAATGCAACCACAGCCCCCTTGATTTGCAGGCGGAGAGCCGCATCGCCGTGGTGACAGACGCCGCCGTGACGGTCGCGGCACCCGTTTACAGCTTCGATCAGGTCAAGGCGCTGGCCGATCTGATTGAGGCGCGGTTCCTGTGACCCCCGCAGACCTCACCCGCCTCGAGACCTGGTTCGACACCTTTGTCCAGGGATTCTACCGGCATGATCCGGACTATGACCGCGCCGTGCGGTTGAAAGACGACCACACCCGGCGGGTCTGCCGCGACATCCGATTGCTGGGCGAGCCCTTGGGCCTGCCGGAAGCCCAGCTGCGCCTGGCGCAGGCCGCGGCCCTGATGCACGACGTCGGCCGCTTCCCCCAATATGCCCGCTACGGCACATTTCTAGACCGGGTATCCGCCAATCATGCCCATCTGAGCCTGCGTACGATGGCGGCCGAGCGCGTATTGAGCGCCCTGCCGCGCGCCGAAAGGCGGCTGATCACCCGTGCCGTAGCCTTTCACAACGCCGCCCGCCCGCCGGACGAAGCCCCGGGCTTCGGGCGGCTGCTGATGCGCCTGCTGCGGGACGCCGACAAGCTGGATATCTGGAAAGTGGTCACCGACTATTACGCCCGCCGCCGGGAGGCCCCCGACCCGGTGATCGAACTCGGGCTGCCGGACCTGCCGACCTGCTCGCCGGCTGCGATCGCTAGCCTGGCGGCCGGTCGGATGGTCGACCTGGCGACCCTCCGCTGCCTCAACGACTTCAAGCTGCTTCAACTCGGCTGGGTGTTCGACCTGAACTTCCGGCCCACCTTTCAGGCCCTGCGGGACCGCGGCTACATCCAAAAAATCGCCGCCTGCCTGCCGCCGGTCGACGGGCTTGCCCCCGCCATCGAACGCGTCCGGGCACACGTTGCCGCGGGCTGCGCGGCCTCTGGCGCCGGCCCGGCGGGCTGAGGCGCGCCGCCGGACAAGCCGGTCGCAGACGACCGGCAATCCCCGCCCAATCGCGGTTCAGGCGCGGTATTCTTGAAAAAATACTGGCGGCAGTGAGGGCGCGGGGAGTATCTGTGGGAATCAGCGGCTGTGGGTGCCGTTTAACAGCAGCACTTCCAGGGCTTGCATGTCTTCGACGTGAAAATCGGCGGCCAGCTCACGATTCCTGTAGGCCACCAGCGGAATACCGGCCGCCGCCGCCGCCAGCCGGTCCACCTCCGAATCCCCCACATAAATCATCTCGCGGGCCGAAACCCCGAAATACGCGAGAATTTTCAGCAGCGGTTCGGGGTCCGGCTTGGGACGGCGCACATCGGCGGCGCTGACTACGAGGTCGAAGTAGCCCTCTAGCCCGTGGTCCGCCATCACCCGCGGCATGGTATCGGTGCGGTTGGTCGCGACGGCGGTTTTGAAGCG